>JANNEI010000565.1:0-5422 GCA_031378565.1 Burkholderiales bacterium | reverse complement strand
ACGCTACCACGCCGAGCCGTCTGACCACGACGACAGCGCCCCGCTGTTTGCCGAACGCAGCCTGTTTCGCGACTGAGCCGGCACCCCATGTCAGAACGCCACCCCATCATCGCCATCACCGGGTCGTCGGGCGCCGGCACCACGTCGGTCACGCGCACCTTCGAGAACATCTTCCGGCGTGAGAACGTGACGGCGGCGGTGATCGAAGGCGACAGCTTTCACCGCTTCGACCGTAACGAGATGAAGCTGCGGCAGGCCGATGCCGAGCGCGCGGGCAATGCGAACTTCAGCCATTTCGGGCCGCAGACCAACCTGTTCGCCGAACTGGAGCAGTTGTTTCATGACTACGGCGAATCGGGCACCGGCAAGCGACGCAAGTACCTGCACGACCTCGAGGAAGCCGCGCCCTACCAGCAGGCGCCGGGCACCTTCACGCCGTGGGAAGACGTGCCGAGCGACACCGACCTGCTGTTCTACGAAGGCCTGCACGGTGCCGTGGTGACGCCCGAGATGAACATCGCGCGCCACCCCGACCTGCTGATTGGCGTGGTGCCGGTGATCAACCTGGAGTGGATCCAGAAGCTGTGGCGCGACAAGTCCAAGCGTGGCTACTCGACCGAGGCGGTCACCGACACCATCCTGCGCCGCATGCCCGACTACGTGCACTACATCTGCCCGCAGTTCGCGCACACCCACGTGAATTTTCAGCGCGTGCCGATGGTGGACACCTCGAACCCGTTCATTGCCCGCGACATCCCCACCGCCAACGAAAGCATGGTGGTGATCCGCTTCGCGCGGCCCAAGGGAATCGATTTCCAGTACCTGTTGACGATGTTGAACGGATCGTTCATGTCTCGCGCGAACACCATCGTCGTGCCGGGCGGCCAGATGGAGTTGGCGATGCAACTGATCTTCACGCCGTTCATATGGCGGATGATGGAGCGTCGGCAGCGCGCACTGGGTGCGTTGTGAACGGCCACTGATTTCACAAGGAGGTCGCCATGGCCACATTGAAAGCGGTACTGTGGGACGTGGACGGAACCCTGGCCGAAACCGAGAGGGACGGACACCGTGTCGCGTTCAACCTGGCCTTCGAGGCCGCGGGCCTGCCCTGGCGCTGGGACGAAGCGCACTACGGCGAACTGCTGCGCGTCACCGGCGGGCGCGAGCGCCTGCTGCATGACATGAACACGCGCGCGGATGCGCCGGCGCTGGCCGATGAGCGCGACGCGCTGGCCAGGGCGGTTCACCTGAGCAAGAACGCGATCTACGCTGAAGTCGTGCGCGATGCGGGCATCGCACTGCGCGGCGGTGTGGCCTCACTGATGCAGCAATGCCGCGAGCGCGGTGTGCGCATGGGCATCACCACCACGACGAGCCGGACGAATGTGGATGCCTTGCTGCGCATCCATCTGGGCGAACGCTGGACCGAACAGTTTTCCGTGATCGTGTGCGGCGAAGACGTGCAAAGCAAGAAGCCGGAACCGGAGGTTTTCCTGGTCGCACTGGACTTGCTGGGCATCGGCCCGCTCGAAGCCGTGGCGATCGAAGACTCACCCGGCGGCGTGGCTGCGGCGTGCGCAGCCGACGTGCCTGTGATCGTGACGCGCAGTGCGTATTTCGCCGACGCGATCATCGAAGGAGCGATCGCCATCGGGCCGGGTTTGCACACGCGCCAAGGTTGGCAGCCAGCGTTGCAAGCCGGGCCGGAAGACACCGATCCAGTCGGTCTGGACGACATCGAAGCCTGGTTGGCGCAGATGGAATCGGTGTCGCAGTTCTGACCGCGCCGCAGGCGCAGAGCGTCAGGGATTGACCGGACGCAACCTCGCGCCGGCGGGCAGGTTGAAATACGCCGACGGGTCGAACAGGTGCCACGCCGGAATCGCATACGCGAGCGGCAGTGCGTCGTGACTGGCGATGAACAAGCCGGCCAGCGAACAGCTGCCGTCGCCGAGGTACACCACCAGCGCACAGCCGCTGTCGCCGTGCAGCGGCTGGTGAACGCCACGAACCTGCATCTCGACCAGTTGCGTGTGGAACGCATTGCAGGTCACTGCTGTGTTGCCGCGACGTGCACTGTACGGAATGGTCTGGGCGCGGTCGAGCCAGCGCGAGAACTCGCAGACCATCCTCGGTCGCGGAGTTTTGGTGCGATGCGGATGGTTGTCGGGCACGACCAGGTCGAAGAAGTTCTGGCTGGCCAGGCGCTCGAACATGGCCTCGTCGGTGATGAAAGGTTGTTGCGCCGACAGCGGCATGTCGGCCAACGCGGTGCGCACACTGGCCGGCGACTGGATGCGCGCCAGCTGCACGTCGAAACTGGGCATCCCGCTGCTGCTGTCGCGCAAGGCACCGCCGAAGTCGATGGTGCTGGCGACCAGCGGCGCGGGCAGCGCAGCGCCGGCGGCGGACAGTGGAAGGAAGGCGCGCCCGTCGGTCAGCTCGGGCGGGTCGATGCGCGGCAGCGGGCTGAACACATGCAGCGCGCTGATCGCAAAGCGCTCGCGTTGCGCGCCGCTGCGCACCTCGACGACGCAAGCCAGCGAGCCGATTTCGAGGAACCCCGGCTGCTGGGTCCAGAGGATGCTGTCGCCCCGCGGCTTGATTGCGAACAGGTCGGCCTCGGGCTGCACGTCGGTGGGCAGCGCCACCATCACGCGTTGCCCGTCGATGCTGGCCCAGGTCAGCAGGTGCGACGGCAGTCGTTGCGGGTCGTCGGTCGCGCGCTCACCTTCGGGCCACTTGCTGCGCACCACGAACACCAGACAGGGTTCGTTGACCAGCCGCTCGACCCCGGCCTTCGTGCGCCGCTTGCGGTAGCCGGATGTCACGTGAACGACGTTGCGGTAGGCCAGCGTCAACTCGGGCCCGCGGGCCTGCGCGTTCTCGCGCGCCAGCGCCAGTTGCTGTGCCGGATCGTCGATGCGCCGCCAGTGCGCGATGGCCGCCTTCAGCTGATCGGGCGGCACATTCAGCGAGCGCGCTTCCATCGCACGCGACCACGCCGCCCGCCGCAAGGCGCGGGTCGGCTTCGGCGTGGGCGTACTCATGGCTTGATGCAGGCCTTGGGACCCGACACCAGCAGGTTGCGGTTGTCCTGGCCCAGCGGCGCGGTCGCAAAAAGCCCCTGGACGCCGGTGGGCAGCTGCGCGACGACCGCATCGCGAACCTGCTTCTGGCTCAGCGGCTGGGCTGGCACGCTGTCGCAGGTCAGGGCGAGTTCGATGGAACTCAGGTTCGCGCCGACTCTGGGCTCGGGGTTCTTCGCGATCGTCAACCCGATGTCCCGGTTGCCGCTCTTGACCGTGAAGTTGGTCTGTTGCTTGATTGCCTGCACGATCTGCTGCAACGGCGGGCCGCTCATCAACGACCCGCTCTTGGTTGATGGGTTTGTCGGCACGACACCAACCTCGACCGTCACCTTCTGTGTCTGCATCTGCGCTGACGAATCCATCACCAGCAGACTGAAAGTGCCGGTGGTCAGCGCCTTGGTCACGCTGACCTGCGCCCGGCTCTCGCCCGGCACCGGCCCCTTGAACGAGAAGCCGTCGACCGGGCTGTCCAGCAGCTCCAGCACATAGGGCTTGTTGCCGCCGCTGATCACGAAAGCCTTGCTCGCGTCGGTGCCGCCGGGAAACGACAGCTTGTCGCTGGTGAGCTTCAGCCCCAACGGCAGATCGGCGACGCCACAGCTCTTCAGCGCATCGGTGTTGGCGCTGCTGTCGACCGCCGAGACGCGCGCCTGCACGCCAGCCACCGCAGCCAGCAATTCACGTCGCTGCTTGTCGACCGCGACCAGCTTGCTCTCCAGATCGTTGAGGGCTTTGTTCATTGCCTTGACAGACTCGGACGCGTTCAAATCGTCCAGTTTGCCGCTCTTGGGCGTGCCAAGGGCGTTCGACACGGCATCCTTCAGCGCCGCTTCCACCCCCGACCCCGGCGCGAATGCGCCCGCGTTGCCGGCCAGTCCCGCAACGATCTTCGGCACCGAGGCGAGGTCGGGCAGAGTGCTCTGCACCGCCTTGTCGACCGCGGCGGCAATCCGGTCCACGGCGCTGATCAATTCGGGGCCGACGCGCTCCACCCGCGCTGCCAACTGGCGGCCCGATGGCAACACCTTGTTGGCCACGTCAACGGCGGCGCTGGCGGCATCCAGGACGGCGTCAGCGCGTGCAAGGTCGGCAGGTGCCAGCCCGTTGCGCAGGGGTGCCAGCGCGGCGGCCGCGGCACCGACGGCGGCGTTGGTGCCGCCGACGCGGGCCTCGATGTCGGCCAGTCCGCTGCGCAGCGTGGCCAGATCGGCCTCACTCATCGACAGCGGGATCACGGCTGCCAGCGCGCAGTTCACGCCTTCGACACCCGCCTGGTAGATCAGCAGGCGCTGCGGGCGCAGTGTCCACTGCCCGACACCGTAGGCCGTGCCGCCGATCAACGTCGCGCCGAGGATGGCGTCCCGGTGCGCGCTGCCCGCAGCCAGCGCTGCGACGAGGCCACCCAGCCCGATCAGCCCCGCGCCCAGGTTGTTGGACGCGTTGAACTGGCTGGCGATCTCATTGCGGTAGGCCTCGCGCGCCGCCGCCGCGTAGCCGCGGGCGTAGGCCAGCGTTTGCGCCGGCTTGTCATCGACGCTGGACGGAGCCGTCCACCGCACGATCGGACTGGCGCAACCGGCCAGCGAGACAGCGCACGCGATGGCGACGGCTCGCATCGCCGACTGTGGGGGGCGGGACAGTTGGAAGCTCATGATCGGGTCTCCCGTTGCAGAGGTTCGATGTGTCGGAACTGCATGCTGTGCCGAATGGGAAGCCGGGCCAGCACGCCTCGACGGAACCGAGTCTGCAACGCGGCCGGCACAAAATCATCGTTCTGTTTAGGGATGTCCGGCAGCGGTGCCGGTCACGGCCGCCAATCGCCGGCCAGGAACGCAATCGGCTGGGTCAGCAAACCCGCAACCACCACGTTGGTGCCGAGATGGCGGCTGGCCAGCTCATCGCTTGCAGGTCATGGCTTGCGACGAACCGTTTTGACTTGCTTTTGCGCCACGACCATCGCCTGACTTTCGGACATCTTGCTCTGCGCGCGTGCGCGGCGCACGAGGCCAATCGCATCGGCTCGCGACTTGATGCCGTAGAAGTCGAGGCTCTCGTCGATCAGTTGCCCGATGGTCTTGTCGCGCTGCGCGGAGGCTTCCTTGAGCGCCCGGTAACGAGCTTCGGACAGGGTGATGGTCAGACGGCTCAAGACAACCTCACATTGGTGCTTTGACACCATTGTGTTATCTCACGCGGAGCGCAAACCTCACATCAGAACAATGTCGTACTGCTCCGGCGACCCGGTCGCTTCGGCCTGCAGCGAAATCGGCTTGCCGATGAAATCGCTCAACCCGGCCAGGTGCTGGCTCTCTTCGTCGAGCAGCATC
>JANNEI010000550.1:0-4481 GCA_031378565.1 Burkholderiales bacterium | reverse complement strand
CGGTCGGCGGCGGCCATGCGGCTCCAGGCCGGGAAGGCTTTGCCGGCGGCGGCCACCGCCTTGTCGATGTCGGCGCGGCCCGCCATCGCCACGTCGACGATGCAGGAGTTGTCGTGCGGGTTCAGCGTGGCCAGCGTTTCGCCCGATTCAGCACTGACGAACTGGCCGCCGATGAACAGCTGGTGGCGGATCGGCGTCTTGAGGCCGGCGGCTTGCTGGATGTCGATCAGGTTCATGCGCTGGCTCGGGCCTTGGGTTCCCTCCCCCTTGACGGGGGAGGCAGTCACTTGTTTCCCTCCCCCTTGGCGGGGGAAGGGTTGGGGAGGAGGTGACCTCGTGGGTGGGAAAGGCATGTGTTCACAGCTCTCACCCCCATCCCAACCTTCCCCCGTCAAGGGGGAAGGGGCGGACGGGCGCTTCGCGCTGGATTCGGTGGGCAACTCAAAACTGCACCGGCACTTCCGGGCTTTCGCCCTTTTGAATCTCGTGCACCAGCGTCGGCGAGCCGTTCTCCCACACCAGCAGCATCGAGCGCTTCGGGCTGAAACCCTGGTGGCGGCAGTAGGCGGGCATGGCGGCCATGTCGCCGGCTTTCATGATCACGCGGGCCATCGCCTTGCCGGTATTCTTGTCAGCGCAGTTCCAGGTGATCTCGTCGCTCATCTGGAAGAACCACTCGACGCGGTCGTTGCCGTGGATGATGGGCAGCATGTGCTCCTCGGTCGTCGGGCACATGAAGCTGTACTTCACGACCGAGGTGAAGCTGGGGTTCCAGGTGACCTGCGAACGGCTCAGGAACGCGAACAGGTTGAAAGCGTGCACCTCGTTCTCGAAGCCGGGCTCGGGGTGCAGTTCGGGAAGGTCCTGCGGCACATCGGCGAAGGCGCGGTTGACCAGCGCGCCGCGCTCGTCGGTGCGCATCGCCAGGTCGCCTTTCAGGCCCACGCAGCGGGTCGCGAGTTCACGCGCCCGGGTGATCTTCGCAATGTTGTTGCCGTTCTTGCGGCCGTAGGGCGAGCCGGTTTCCTGCGGTGCCGCGAAGGGGTCGAAGCCCGCGTTGGTCCAGTCGTCGAGCATCTGCTCGAAGGTGCTGCGGATCTGCTCGGTGGGAAAGTTTTCCAGGCAGTCGATGCCGGCGGCCTTCATGTTGGCGTTGTAGGCGCCGGCATACAGATCGACCGAGGTGTAGTGGTTGACGGTGCCGATCACCTCGTCGAAGTTGACCCAGCCGTAGAAGAAGCCCCAGCCCACGTCGCGCATCAGCGCCCGCAGGAAGTTGCCGGCGTCCATGGTGTGGCTCATGGCGCGGCCGTCACGCGTTTGCCAGGTGATGTGGGCAAAGTACTCGTCGCGCCGAAACGCGAACGAGCCGATCCGGAAGTCGCGGTAGCCGAGCGTGGCGTGCGGCGTGGACGCGATCACGTGATTGATTTCTGCGGGAGCGTTCATGAGGGTCTCCGGGTTTTGTTTTGTTGCGCGCTCAGGCGGTCTGGCAGATGTCTGCCCAGCGTTCGACCGACACCTCGCCCTTGCAGGTCTGCACGATCAGCGTGGCGGGTTGCGCACTGCGGAATTGGTAGGCGGCGTTCTTCGGCAACAGGCCCTGGTGGCCGCGCTTGAGCTTCATCCAGCCCATCCTTGCGCCACGCGGTTCGCCCGTCACGAGCACCGCGCCGTTCTTGTTTTCGTCGCCGACGCGCTGCGCTGCGTCGAGCTGGATCAGGTGCACTTCGACCTCGCCGTCCATGCTGAGCGCGAACTCGTCGTGCGCACAGGTGAACCAGGGTGAGGTGCCCTCGGCGCGCAGCACTTCCAGCACGTAGATCTGGTTCTGGCCGAACACCACGCGCTCGTAGGGCTGCGCCCGGCTGGCGATCTCGAAGCAGTTCGAGAACGCGTAGTGCTTGACATCGTCGTCGATGATCTGAACGCCGCCTTTCTCGAAGCGGTCGATGGAGCCGAAAACGGTTTTGTAGGCGACTTGGGTCATGGCGCTGTCTCCAATCCACGGGCAATTGTTGCGATCGATGAAGGCGAGTTTAGGAAGCGCACCGCCGCCGCGGTAGACACCGGAAAGCGACCTGATTGTTCGGCCAATCCGAACAATATGAGGGTAAGCACGGAGGGCCTGGGCCCTTCCTGGGCGCTGGCTACTCGATGATCTGGTCGGGCAGAAAACCCTTGGCGATCAACACCGCATCCCACGGCGGGACGCCCGAGAAGCTGCCGGTCAGCACATCCAGGAACAGGCGCAGTTTCAGTGCGCTGCGCACCGTGGTCGGGTAGAAGACCGAGAGCCAGAAAGAGGTCAGCAGCCAGTCCGGCAGCACCAGCTTGAGCGTGCCGTCCAGCACCGCATCCGACGCCACCAGGGTGGGCACACAAACAATGCCGGCGTGCTCCAGCGCGTACTCGCGCAGCAGGTGCACGCTGTTGGTCAGCAGCACCGGCTTCAGTTCCAGCGACACCTGCTCGTCCGGCCCGTGAAAGGCCAGCCGCTCGCGCGTGGGGTAGCCCGAGTACCAGCCGAGCCGGTGGCCGAGCAGATCGCGCGGGTGGCGCGGCGTGCCGAAGCGGCGCAGGTATTCGGGCGACGCGCAGAACACGCGTCGCACCGGAAACAGCTTGCGCGAAATCAGCTCCTCGCTGCGCGGCGGGAAGATTTGCAGCGCGCAATCGAAGCCTTCCTTCACCGGGTCGATGGCCGCGTCGTTGACGATCATGTCGAGCACGATTTGCGGGTATCGCGCCTGGAACTCCTGCAGCACCCGCGCCAGGTGGCCGAGCACGAAGCCGGGCAGTGCGTGCACCCGCAGGCGGCCGGCGGGCGAGGTGGTGACCTCGCGCATCTGGTCGACCACTTCGTTGGTTCGGCCCACCAGTTCGGTGCAGTCGCGCAAGAACGCCTGGCCCAGTTCGCTCAGGCGGACGCTGCGCGTGTTGCGGTGGAACAGCGGCGCGCCGACGAATTCTTCGAGTTGCTGGATGCGCGCCGTGACCACCGAGCGCGACACCCGCATCTGCCGCGCCGCCTCGGCGAAGCTCTGCGACTCAGCGACGCGAACGAAGGCGTCGATGGCGAGGAAGCGGTCCATCGGACCAGTTTAGAACGGCGTCAGGCCGCGGCGGCTGCGTCCTCGGTCACCGCGTCGACGGCCGGCGCAGGCACGTCGCGCACCAGCTCACCGCCCAGCGCGGCCAGCAAGTCGGGAAACAGCTTGCCCAACTCGCCGGTGGTGATCGCCACGTCGGCATCGAAGCCGTCGTCGGCCTTGCCGGGCGCACTGCCCTGCATCGTCACGTCCAGCAGCTTGATGCGCTTCAGCGTCATCGATTCGGTCAGCACGAACGAGACGCGGCCCTCCCAGGTCAGCGCCAGCTGGGTCGGCAGCTTGCCTTGCTGGATGTGCTCGGCCACCTCATCGATGTCCAGCGTGTGACGCGAATACCTGACGGTCGATTTTTCGCTGTCGGGCTGCTTCAGCTCGCACTCGCGGTCGATGCTGAAACCGGCCGGCGCTTCCTTGGCGGCGAGCCACTGCGACATCGCCGTGGCCGGTGACAGCTGGGTCTGCAACAGCGTCAGCGCGATGCCGCCGCCCAGCAACGCGATCAGTTGCGTGACGATCGCGTCGGCCCGTTTCAGGCTGGCCGCATCGATCCACACCAAGTTTGCCTTCGGCGCGATCCAGATCAGCGTGTTCGAACGTTTCGGGAACGCGCGCGGCAGCAGGTCGTGAACGATTTCTTCCTTCAACGCCTTGGCCTGCTTGCCCTTGGGGGCGGCGGCCGGTGTCGGCCTCGATCTGGTCGAGCCGCTGGTCGAGCGCGGCCTTCACCACCGAGCCCGGCACCGCCTTTCGTTCGACGCACAAGCGCAGCATCCACTGGCCGCCGACGTTCTCGATCAGCAGGCCGTGCTTTGCGCCGCGCGGCTCGACCCAGCCGCTGGATTCGAGTTGGGTGGCACCGCATTCGGCGAAGCGCCCGCCGTCGAGGCGGTCTTCGATGGCGGCTGCGGCAGGGGCGTCCCAATGGGTGATGCGGTAGATGAGTGCGTTCTTGAACATGGGTTGGGAAAAGAAGTTGATTCCTCCCTCGCCCCTTTTGGGGAGAGGGAGCAAGACCCTGAGCGCCGCTACACCAGCACGCGCTCGATGCCGCCGTCGTTGGCGCGCTCGACGTAGTCGGGCATCCAGTCGGGGCCGAGGATCTGGTTGGCCATTTCGACCACGATGTAATCGGCCTCCAGCAGCCCGTTGTTCAGGTCGCCGGTGTAGCGGCTCAGGCCCTGCAGGCAACTCGGGCACGAGGTCAGAATTTTCACCGGGCCTTTCGCAGCCACGGCACCGGTGGCCCTGAGCGCCGCCTCGTCCTTGCGCAGTTCTTCTTCCTTGCGGAAGCGCACCTGGGTGCTGATGTCGGGCCGCGTCACGCCCAGGGTGCCGCTTTCACCGCAGCAGCGCTTGCTGTCGATCACG
>JANNEI010000546.1:0-1621 GCA_031378565.1 Burkholderiales bacterium | reverse complement strand
GACGAAGCCTGCCGCGGCGCCCGAGGAACTCTCGCTCGACCCGCTGCGGCAAGGCTTCGCGCTGTGGCGCGGCCAGCGCATCAACCTGCCGCTCACCGCGCAGCGCATCCTGGCGGCACTGGCCGCGCGGCGCGGCGAAGTGGTGAGCTACGAAGACCTCTACCAGGTGGTCAAGAGCGGGCGCAACCGCGACAACATCCGCAAGCACGTGAGCACCATCCGCGAAGCCTTCCGCGAGATCGACCCTCAGTTCGATGCCATCGAAAACGTGCCGATGCGCGGCTTTCGCTGGAGCGAGCCCGGGTGAGCTGGCGGCCCGCATGGCGCATGCCGCAGCGCGTGCCGCTGCGACTGCGGGTGTTGTTCCGCGGTGCGTTCGCGTTGTTGGCGTTGGCGACCGTGGCCCTGGCCTTCACCGTGTTGCAGGAAGAAAAGCAACTCGGCTGGCGCAACTACCAGGACGGCTTCCGCAAGAACCAGGCGCAGATCGTGGCCCAGTTGCGTCACCCGACCGGGCAACTGGCCTTGCTCAACCCGAGCACCACGAGCCTGGCGACGACGCCGCTGCGACCGCTGCTGCTGCCGTTCTCGGCCATCGATTTCGACGACAAGGCCAAGGCGCAGCAGGCCGTCGAGATGGCGGGCTGCCAACTGCTTTACGGCACCGGTGAACGCGAAGCCAGTCTGTGCGTTGCGGTGGGCAGCAACCCGCTGGCGGGCGGCTTCATCTACACCGTGGGCAGTTTTGCCAGCGGGGAGTTGGTGCCGCGGGTGTCCGGCGAAACCGACCTCAGCCTGGCCCACCGCGCGCGCGTCAGCGTGAGCCTGCGCGGGCAGACCTTTCGCTGGATCGCACCCTTCGAAGCCGCTGTCGAGTCACCATACGGGAGGCCGGGCTCACCGGGAACTCGGGGCCGCCTGACGGGCTTTGTCGAAGACGCGAACGGCATCGCGGCAAGCCGGCCGGTGCGCGACTTTCGAGGCTGGCTGTGGCAGGACGGACGCTGCCTCGGCGGCGATTCCGCTGCCAACGCGGCCGACTGTCCGAGGCGATCGTTTTTTTCGATCCGGCTGCCGGTCGATCTGTTCCGCGACGAGCTGATGCTGCGCCCGCGTCCGGCCTGGCCACCCGCCGATCTGGACCGCATCGAGGTGCGCGTTCAGTTGCTGGCACCCGGCAGCGGCGCGGCGCTGTTCGACAGCAACACGCCGGGTGCCACGGCACCGTTCTCGCTACCCGAACTGGCCGCGCTGTTGCTGCCCGGCGAGTCGCTGCGCATTCGCAAGGCGGGTAACGACGCAGCGCCCGACCTGATCGCACTGAAGGGTGCGGAAGACGCCACGCAGGGCTCGTCAGCGTGGTTGAACCGGCTCATCCGCCAACTGCCGGTTGACGGCTACGACCAACCGATCCAGGCGCGTGAAACCATCGCCACACCGCTGGGCCGCTACGAGCTGACGCTGACCGGTGATCTGCGCGGCGTGAACCGAAGCCTGGGCGCGGTGGCCGCGCGCGTGTCGTGGTTCGTCGGCGCGATGCTCGCGGCCATCTTGCTGACCTGGCTGGTGATCGAGCTCAGCATGATCCGCCGCATCACGCTGCTGACGCGGCGCGCTGCAG
>JANNEI010000524.1:0-8597 GCA_031378565.1 Burkholderiales bacterium | reverse complement strand
CAGATGGTGGCGGTGGCCACGCCGTGCTGGCCTGCACCGGTCTCTGCAATCACGCGCGGCTTGCCCATGCGCTTGGCCAGCAGCGCTTGGCCGATGGTGTTGTTGACCTTGTGCGCGCCGGTGTGGTTGAGGTCTTCTCGTTTCAAGTAGATCTGCGCGCCGGCCAATTCGCGGCTCATGCGGGCGGCGTGATAGATGGGGCTGGGGCGGCCCACAAAGTGCGCCAGCTCGCTGCGGTACTCGGCCATGAAGGCCGGGTCCGCTTGAGCGACCGCATAAGCCTCTTTCAGTTCGTCCAGCGCGTGGATCAGGGTCTCGGCGACAAAGGTGCCGCCATAGGGTCCGAAGTGGCCCCGTGCATCGGGTTGCTGGTAGTTCAACATGATCACTCTTCAGGAATCGATCGAAGCGATGCGCGCGTCAGCCTCTCGCACTGCATCACAGAACCGGCGCATCGCCTCGGCATCCTTGATGCCTTTGGCAGACTCCACACCGGAGCTCACATCAACGGCCCAGGGCCGCACCTGAAGAATGCCGTCGGTCACATTTGCGGCATGCAACCCACCAGACAAAACGACTGGAAGGGGCACGCGGCGTGGAATGAGCGACCAATCGAAAACCTTTCCACCACCGCCGTATCCGTCAACGTGAGCATCGACGAGAACGGCTTGGGCATTTGGATACTGGAGCGCAAAGTCTAGCAAATCGAAACCCGCCGCCATGCGTGCGGCCCGGATGAACGGACGCTGCGGGGCAGCACAGATCTCTGGCGTTTCGTCACCATGAAACTGCAACAGCAAATTGGGCATGGCGGCCACCGCCGCGCCGATCAGTGCATCTGAAGGGTTGACCAACAGCGCCACCGGCGTGACGAACGCCGGCAGGTGCCTGGCAAGCGCTGCGGCACGTTCGACGCTGACGCAACGCGCGCTGCCTTCGTAGAGCACAAAACCGATCGCGTCTGCACCGGCTTCGACGGCCGCATCGACGTCTTCTTCACGCGTCAGGCCGCAAATCTTGATGCGCGTTCGAGATTGCATTCAGGGTGGTGCCTCATGGGAGCCAATCGTCAGCCGGCGTCCGATCGGGGATGCCGAACCGCTCATCGTAGTACGGGCCCACGAAGTACAGGCCATCCGCCGGAAATGTCGGTGCTGCCATTGTGCGGTCATGCGCCGCGAGCACCTCGGCAAGCCATCCAACCGGCCGTGGGCCGCCGCCCACCGCCAGCAGGCAGCCCATGATGTTGCGAACCATGTGATGAAGGTAGGCGGACGCGTCGAAGTCGAACCGCCAGTAGGCACCGCGACGATGTATGTCGATGGCCTTCACCCGCTTCACGGGAGACGCCGCCTGGCACTCTGAAGACCGGAACGCGCTGAAGTCGTGCTCACCAACCAGCACCTGCACAGCCCGACGCATCCGGTCTGCATCGAGAGGGCGAACCACCCAGCCGACCATGCCGGCCTCCAGTGCGGGGCGGACGATGGACTCTCGAACGATGTAGGTGTAGCGGCGGCCTTGGGCTCCGAAACGCGCGTGAAAGTCAGCGTCAACTGCGTGGCACCACTGGATGGCGATGTCGTCCGGCAGGAACCGGTTGGTTCCGCGCACCCAGGAAAACAGCTTTCGACGCACGGTGACATCGACGTGAATCACCTGGTTCAACGCATGAACTCCGGTGTCGGTGCGGCCTGCACAGACGGTGCGCACCGTCTGGTCTGCGAAGGTGGACAAGGCCTTCTCGACACGATCTTGCACGGTCAGACCGTCGGCCTGACTCTGCCAGCCGTGGTAGGCCTGCCCTTTGTAGCTGACGCCCAACGCCAGCCTAGTGGGAGCGCCGCCGTGGGCACCCGCCAGAGGCGGTTCGACGGGCCTCACCCCAGATCGTCGAGCATCCCCTGGGCTTTCATCTTGAGCGCCCCGGACGCCTTCGCGATCACTTCCTGGAGCAGGTCGCGTGAACCCTCCATATCGCCGATTTGCCTGAACTCTTCCGCCAGTTCGAGCTTGCGCTCCAGAGGATCGGCATGGTCTTCTTCTTCGGCAATCGGGGCCAGGTCATGGGCCGTTGCTTTGGGAGAATCCAACGCGCCGGAAATGGAGCCGGTGGTGGTGTCGAAGTCCAGCGAGATGCTCGACAAGTCAAACGTCATCGGCCCCGCCGGACGGGACTCAACTGGCTGCCGCGCAGCAGAGCCCGGACCGGGAAATTCCGGTGCGGTGTCAAACATCAACCCGTCTGCGGCCACCGCCGCGGATGGCACCACCGTCAAAGGCGTCGGTTGGCCCGGCCTCGCAACAGGCTCGTTGAAATCCAGATCGAGGTCGAGATCGAGGTCCATGGTGGCAGCCTCAGCGCCGGCCACCTGCGCAGCATCAGGGCCGAACTGGGACGGCGACGGCAGCACCGATTGCGGCATCGTGCTGGCACCCAAAGGCTCAACGACATGGCCGGCCTCGCCCAGCGCAACAAGAGGCGCGCCGCCAGGCTGATAAAGCACATTCTCGGGGTCGACCTGCGCGCCGAGTTCCTGCGCCTTCGCCCAGTCCTCGCCTTCGCCGCGGGTCAGTACGAACAGCTGCGTTGCAAGCAACTCGAAACCCTTGATGTCGCGGCGCTTGGCATAGACCTCCAGGAGCTTGGTGCGAATCGCCAGTCGCTCCGGACTGCCACGCATGGCCTCTTTCAGGATTTCCTCGGCCTGGAGGTCGCGGCCGTAAGCGAGATACACATCAGCCTCGGCGACCGGATCGACGTCGCCAATGGCGTCGAGTTGGCTCAGCGAGTAGCTCATGGACGACGACGCACCACCAACATCCCTCGTGTCGATGCGCTGCCCCCCGCTGGCCCCGAAGAACGAGTCCGGCTGCAGACGGCTTTCGAGGAAGGAGGTCTCGCCACTTTCTTTCCTGGAGCGGCGGCTGAACCGGTACAAGCCGAAACCTATCAGCGCGGCCACGATGCCGCCGCCCGCTGCCAACCCCAGGGGGTTGTCTTCCAGCAACGAACTGATCATCCCGGGCTCATCAGGCTGGGCCGCGGCAGTCGGGGCCGACGGACGTGAGGCAGTGGTTGTGGTCGCAGGTGCGGCAACACTCGCTTGCGGCTTCGCGGGAACCGAGGCCGCAGCGATCACGGCGGAAGCCGCAGGGCTTGCCTTGGCAACAACAGCGGCTGAGGGTACGGGTACCGGTGCCGGTGCCGGCGCGGCGGCGGCCGTGGGCGCGGGGGCTTTTCCGGGAGCAGCAGGTGCCTCGGTGGCGGGCGCTTTGGCCGCAGATGCGGCAGCGCCCGTGATTCTCTTCAACTCTTCGACATTCCGGGAGAGCTCTGCAACACGAGTCGCCGATTCCTTCTTCTCCTTTTCCTTGGAAAGCTTGTCGTCGGCGGCAGATGCCTTGGGACTCGACGCCGCCTTGCTGAGGGTCAGCTTGTCAGGCGTGGGCGCAGCAGCCTGCTTCTTGTCTTCCACCGCGGCCTGAACCTTGCCAGTGGCCTGCCGCGCCGAGCCTTCAGTCTTTGCCTCGGGCACAGCGCCTGCCAAACGCTGCCGATAGGCTCCGAAATCAGCACTCTGTGCCTGAATGACTTGGCGCGCCTCCGTTGGCGTGACGCCTTTCGCAGCGTCGGCACTCGGCACGGCCAACACGACACCCGCCTTCAAGCGATTCATGTTGTTCTCGATGAAGGCCTGTGGATTGCCGCGGTACAACGACACCAGCATCTGGTCGAGCGACACACCCGCGCGCTGTGTGCGCGTCGCAATTCGCGACAGCGAATCGCCGGCACGCACCCGATACTCATCGGCACCAGAATTTGCAGGCTGCTTTGCTTCGGCGGTTGGGGCAGGCGGTACTGGCGCAGCAGCAACCGCTCGGGGTGCGGCGGGCCTTCGATCAGCCGGCCTCGCGGCGATTGCTGCGGGCTCCGGCGCTTGCGCCGGGGAGGGAGCAGGCATCGGTGCGGCGGCCGGAGCCACCGGTGCCGGAGCAGCAGCCATCGCACGATTGTTCGGCGGGTCGAACAGCAGGGTGTACTCGCGAACGAGTCGGCCGGTGGACCAGGTCAACTCCAGGATCACGTCGACAAAGGGTTCCTGCACGGCGCGGTCGCTGGACAGGCGCAAATAAGGGCGACCATCGGCGCGACGCAATAACACAGCCTGCGTGGCCGGAAGAACCGCGTTGTAGTCGACCCCGGCGGAACGATAGCTCTCTGGCGGGGCAATGCGGACTCGCAAATTGGAGGCTTCTTCCGGCGTCATGCTGGTAACGTCGATTTCGGCGCGCAATGACTCGCCGAGTGCAGATTGCACCACCAGGCGTCCCAGCCCCAAGGCCAATGCGTCGGGAGTCACGAACCACAGCGCGGCGGCGGCAACGCCCGTCAGCGCAAAGCGCCCTGCATTCAGCAAATTTCTTTTCAAGGCGTCTCCAATGGGATCAAGCGGATGGTCAAACGCACCCACGACTGCCGCCAGAAACAGCGGCAAAACGAGCGCGCATGTCCGGCGAATCCGAAGAAATCACAATAACATCAGGAAGATACGATGACAAGCTAATGCAATGGCTGACGTTGCCCGCCAATTGCATATCCCACGCGGTTCACGTTTGCATGTGGCAACCAGGCAACGTCAACCGATTCTTCGCCGCTTCGCCGAAGGTTCAGTCCTCAACCAGAATCCGCAGCATTCGACGCAAGGGCTCGGCCGCGCCCCATAAAAGCTGATCGCCGATCGTGAAGGCACCGAGATACTCGGCACCCATGGCCAATTTGCGCAGCCGACCCACCGGGATCGTCATCGTGCCGCTCACAGCAACCGGCGTCAGTTCACGCACCGTTGCTTCGCGGGTGTTCGGCACCACGGTCGACCAGGCATTGTCGTTGGCGATCAAGTGTTCGATATCGGCCAAAGGCACATCGCGCTTGAGCTTGATGGTCAGCGCCTGGCTGTGGCAGCGCATGGCACCGACCCGAACACAGAGGGAATCGATGGGGGTTTCAACAGAACCGAAGGACTTGCCGCGTCCCAGAATCTTGTTCGTCTCCGCGCCGCCCTTCCACTCTTCCAGGCTGGTGCCGTCACCCCGATCGATGTCGATCCACGGAATGAGGCTGCCGCCCAGCGGAACGCCGAAATTGGCGATCTCGTCGCTGCCGAGCGCCCGCTGCTTCTCGACCACCTTGCGGTCGATTTCCAGAATCGCCGAGCCAGGGTCGTCCAGCAGCGAGCGCACTTCGGCGTTCAAGCTTCCGTACTGCGTGAGCAGTTCGCGCATGTGCTGGGCACCGCCTCCCGACGCTGCCTGGTAGGTCGTGCAAGTCATCCACTCGACGAGGTCTGCCTTGAACAGCGCGCCAACGCCCATCAGCATGCAACTCACGGTGCAGTTGCCACCGATGTAGTCGCGCACGCCCTCGCGCAGCGCCCGCTTGATGACATCAGAGTTGACCGGGTCAAGGACGATGACGGCATCGTCGTTCATTCGCAGCGTCTTGGCGGCATCGATCCAGTAGCCGGTCCAGCCCGCGGCGCGAAGCTGCGGATAGACCTTCTTGGTGTACTCGCCGCCTTGCGCGGTGACGATGATGTCACAGCGCTTCAGCGCGCCAATGTCGAACGCGTCTTTCAGCGATATTTCGTTTTTCGCCTGCGGGGGAGCAGCGCCACCCGCATTGCTGGTGCTGAAGAACAGCGGCTCGATCAGCGCGAAGTCCCCTTCGTGCTGCATGCGCTCCATCAGCACCGAGCCCACCATGCCGCGCCATCCGACCAATCCAACGAGTCTCATTTTCATCGCCCTTTTCACAAAGTTTTCGAAACCTGCTGCTCCCCGGCTCGAATCGCCTGCGGGAAGGGGCGAGACGAACCGGTGCGGCTAGGGGTTTTTGGCAATCGTCCGGGTGAACTGGCCGCGCAAGGCAGCCACTACGGCGTCACCCATTTCGCGCGTGCCGGCACGTGTGCAGCCTTCCGACCAGATGTCCACCGTCCGCAGCCCTGAGGCCAGCACGTGCTTGACGGCCGTCTCGATCCTGTCGGCAGCCTCGGGCTGGTTGAGTGAGAAGCGAAGCATCATGGCCACTGAAAGAATTGTAGCCAGTGGGTTCGCGATGCCTTTGCCCGCGATGTCGGGCGCGCTGCCGTGGCTGGGCTCGTACAGGCCTTTGCCGGTGGCGTTCAGCGAAGCTGACGGCAGCATGCCGATCGAGCCGGTGAGCATGGCTGCTTCGTCGGACAGGATGTCGCCGAACATGTTGCCGGTGACGATCACGTCGAAGCGTTTGGGTGCCTTGACCAGTTGCATCGCCGCGTTGTCCACATACATGTGGTCGAGTTCGACGTCCGGGTACTCGGCATGCACTTCCGTCACCACGTCTTTCCAGAACTGGAAGGTTTCCAGCACATTGGCCTTGTCGACGCTGGTCAGCCGCTTGCCGCGTTTGCGCGCGGCCCTGAACGCGACATGGGCGATGCGCTCGATCTCGGGCCTGGCGTAGCGCATCGTGTCGAAGGCTTCTTGCTGGCCCTTGAATGCACCGTCGGGCGACTCACGGCGTCCCCGCGGCTGGCCGAAATAGATGTCACCGGTCAGCTCGCGAATGATCAGGATGTCCAGCCCCGCCACCAGTTCGGGCTTCAGGCTCGACGCATGCGTCAGCTCTTCGTAGCAGATGGCCGGGCGGAAGTTGGCAAACAAGCCCAGGCCCTTGCGCAAGCCGAGGATGGCCTGCTCGGGGCGCAGCGAGCGCTCCAGCGTGTCGTACTTCCAGTCGCCCACGGCACCGAACAGAACGGCGTCGGCCTGCTCGGCGAGTTTGAGCGTGCCGTCCGGCAACGGGTGGCCGTGCGACTCGTACGCGTTGCCGCCCACCGGCGCGTGCTCGGTTTCGAACCGCAGGTCGAGGGCGTTCAGTACCTTCACCGCTTCGGCGACGATCTCGGCCCCGATCCCGTCACCGGGCAGGATGGCAATCTTCACTGATGAGTTCCTTTGGATGGGACACGGCCGTTTGCGGCCAGGCCGAGCAAGGCGCGGCGCGTCTCAGATGGTGTGCGCCAGCCAAGGCTTCTTCAGCAGGCGCTCGGCCTCGAACGCGCGGATCTTGTCCGCATGCCGAAGCGTCAGGCCGATGTCGTCGAAGCCGTTGAGCAGGCAGAACTTCCTGAACGGCTGCACCTCGAAAGGCAATTCGGCCCCGTCCGGCTTGACCACCACCTGCCGCTCCAGGTCGATGGTCAACTCGTAGCCCACAAACGCGGCGACGTCATCGAACAACTGCGCCACCTGCGCCTCAGGCAGAGCAATCGGCAACAGACCGTTCTTGAAGCAATTGTTGAAAAAGATGTCGGCATAGCTCGGTGCGATCAACGCGCGAAATCCGTACTGGTCGATCGCCCACGGCGCGTGTTCTCGCGACGAGCCGCAGCCGAAGTTTTTGCGCGCCAGCAACACCGAGGCACCCTTGAACCGCGGTTGGTTCAGCACGAAGTCCGGGTTCGGACGGCGCGACGCGGGGTCCTGCCCCGGACAGCCGGCATCGAGGTAGCGCCAGGCGTCGAACAGGTTCTGGCCAAAGCCGGACTTCTGGATCGACTTCAGAAACTGCTTGGGAATGATGGCGTCGGTGTCGACGTTCTCACGATCCATCGGCGCGACCAGTCCCTTGTGGACTCGAAACGAATTCATTCGGGCATCACTTCTTCTTGGCGGCGTCTTCCACTTTTTCGCCCGCTTTCTGGACGTCCTTGCCGACACCTTGAACGGTGTTGCAACCGGCCAGCACGAACAGCGATGCAATGAGGAGGGACAGGGCACGTTTCATGGACAAAATCTCCGTGGGTTAAAGAATTGAAGTGGCTCAGGCGAGCCGGCGGACATCGACAAAATGACCCTTGATCGCAGCGGCCGCCGCCATCGCGGGGCTGACCAGATGGGTTCGGCCGCCCGCACCCTGGCGGCCTTCGAAATTGCGGTTCGAGGTGGACGCGCAGCGCTCGCCAGGCTCCAGGCGGTCGGCGTTCATGGCCAGGCACATCGAGCAGCCGGGCTCGCGCCACTCGAAGCCGGCGGCCTTGAACACCACATCCAGCCCTTCACGCTCGGCCTGCTCCTTGACGAGGCCCGAGCCCGGCACCACCATCGCCAGCTTCACGTTCGGTGCCACCTTGGCCCCGAGCTTGCGGACCACCGCCGCCGCTTCGCGCATGTCTTCGATTCGCGAGTTGGTGCACGAGCCGATGAACACCTTGTCGATCAAAATGTCGGCAATCGGCTTGTTCGGCTCCAGGTTCATGTAGGCCAGCGCCCGCTCGATGGCGTCGCGCTTGCTCGGGTCTTTCTCGCGGTCGGGGTCGGGAACGCGCTCATCGATGGCCACCACCATCTCGGGAGAGGTGCCCCAGGTCACCTGCGGCTTGATCGAGCGCGCATCGATCTGCACCTCGCGCGCGTCCTCCATCGATACGAAGAGCGTGGACTCCTCGAATGGAAACTCGATCTCGTCGGGATCGAGCAGATGAAACAACACGACGTCGTGACGACGCGCGCCCAACATTGCGATCGCCTCGATGGCATCCGAGCCCGCG
>JANNEI010000522.1:0-9069 GCA_031378565.1 Burkholderiales bacterium | reverse complement strand
GTAGACCGCAAGGGCGCGGGTGGCCTCGCCGATGCCGAGTGCGTCAAAGGCGGCGAAAGCGTTCGGCCCGAGCTGGATGCCCGCGCCGATCTCGCCGATTTCGGGCGCCTGTTCCAGCACCTTCACGGCCAGGCCCTGGCGTGACAACGCCAGCGCCGCCGCCAGCCCGCCGATGCCGCCGCCAGCCACCAGAACGGGAAGTCCGGCGCGATGTGCGTCCATTGATTTGCCTCAGTCAAAGCATGCTAAAGATCAGTATGCTGACGATAAGTGTAGTGATAGCATAGCCGCGCACACATCAGTGGGAACCCGCAGTCATGCCCCCAAGCCCATGAAGAAATCCCGCGCGCCAGCCGTCGATCTCGAATCACTGCCCGGCCATTACATCCGGCGCCTGCAGCAGATCGCAGTGGCGGTGTTCCTGCAGGAGACGCAGGTTCACGGCGTGACACCTGTGCAATACGCTGCCCTGCAGACCGTGAGCAACACGCCGGGCATCGACCAGCGCACGCTGGCCCGCGGGATCGGTTTCGACACCTCCACGATTGCCGGCGTCATCGACCGCCTCGAGTCGCGCGGCCTGCTGCTGCGCAGCGCCTCGCCCGACGACCGCCGGGTGCGCCTGCTCAGGTTGACGACAGACGGCCAGACCCTCCTCGACGCAGTGGTGCCTGAGATGCTGCGCGCGCAAGACCGCATGCTGGAGCCGCTGCCCAAACGCGAGCGGGCCGAGCTCATGCGGATGCTGCGCGTGCTGGTGACGGCGAACAACGAACACAGCCGCGCGCCGAGCGACGGCGGTTCGTGATCGACGGCTTGCCCCGCGCGCGCAACTGCGGCACAATTCGAATACACATCCAAGGTGTATCACAATTTCAGGAGTTGCCGCGTGCAAACCCGAACCAACATCGTGCTCGACGACGAGCTTGTCGCGCAGGCGATGGCGAAGGCCGGCGTCGCCACCATGAAGGCGGCCATCGACACCGCGTTGCGCGCCTAGGTGCGCGAGCCCGACTGGCAAGGTCTGCTGGCGCTGGGTGGCTCGGGCGTGCTGGCCGACGACTACGACCCGAAGGCGTTGTTCGCTGAAGCGCCCGGGCGATTCATGCTGTCGGAGCCGCGAGTGGCCTACGCCGTCAAGCGGCCCGGCGCGAACAAGCCAAAGCCAAAGACCGCCGCGGTGCCACGCCGCAAGTGATCGCCGACACCTCGGCCTGGGTCGAATTTCTGCGGGCGACGGGTTCGCGTTGCGACCTGCGTTTGCGCAAGGCGTTTCGTGCCGAGCAAGCGGTCTGGATGCCTGCGGTGGTGCTGCAGGAACTGCTGCAAGGCGCGCGCAACCCTGCCCAGTTCACCCGCCTTGAAGCCCAACTCGGACGCCTGCCCGGCCTCGACGACATGAAGCCGCGCGATGTGGCGGTGGATGCCGCGATGCTCTACGCCCGTTGCCGCTGGCAGGGCGTCACCGTGCGCAGTCCGAACGATTGCGTGGTGGCCGCACTCGCCATCGCCAGCGACCTGCCGGTGCTGGCCCGGGACCGCGACTTCGAGTTCATCGCCAGCGTGGAGCCGGCGCTGCGGTTGGTGTAGGTCACCATCCTCCCGCAGCGAAGCGGCAACAAGATGGTGTGGCGCAACTCAGCGCGGCCCGCGCTGATGCCGCTGGTCGTTCCCTGGCCGGTGGCGGCCCTCGGGCCGGCGCTCGTTGTCGAACCCCTGCCGCTGCGCCTGCGCATTTCGCATCTGCGCCTCCTCGCGCGCCGTTGCCAGGTAACCCTCCATCTCCTCCAGCGTGATGCCCTTCAGCGCGCTGAAGTTGGCCGGCGTCAGCGTGGTGTTCTCGAAGTCGTGCAGCAGGGTCGCGCGGTTGTGGCGCTGTTCGTCTTCCAGCGCGCGGCGCGCGTTCTGGTTGCTGCGGCGCTGCGCCAGTTCGTCGATGGCGGCCTGCCGGTGTTCGGCGCTCAGTTCGCCAGCCGGCGCGCCGTCGAGGTCGAAGCGGTGGGTGGCCTGGGTCAGCGACACCAGGTAGGCGTGGCCACCGGTGTGACGGCGCAGCACGGCCGACAGCAATTGCTTGGTGAACAGTCCCGGTGCGCGCTCCTGAATGTCGGCCTGGATGCGCAGCTTCAACGGCTTGGCAGCGCCACCGAACAAGGCCGGGAACAGCAGCTTGAGCTGCGCCGCGCAGGCGGCCGGCGTGAGCTGCTCGCCGCTGACAGGCGATGCGGACTCTGGCGTCGGGGTTGCCGCGGTGACGGGCTCAGCCACCTGCTCCGTCGCGGGCGCAGGCATCGGGTTGGGGATGGAATCTGGCACGGGTTCGGCCGCGGGTGCAGAAGGGATCTGGGACATGGAGGACGCGAAGCGGCAATGGTGACGGAGGTGCGCATTTTGCCCATGCTTCAGGCGGCGCGCGAAGCCGGCCCCGACTTCTTGCGACGCGCGCGGGGTTTGGATGCGCGCGACGCGGGCGATGCCGGCGATGCGGGCGATGCGGGCAGCGCCGCGCTGGCAGGGCCGGCGGCTGCCCACACCGAGCCTGGCATCAAACGCTGCGCCAGCGCCTGCATCCTGCTGCCGGTGGTGGGCTCCGCCGTGTTGCCAGCCGCCTTTTCGTAGGCGCGGAAAAACAGGCCCATCAGCGCGATCTGGCGCACCACCGAATCGCGTTCCTTGGGCGTGATCAGGGTGCCGTGCAGACAGTCTTCATAGGCTCGCGCAATTTCCTCGACCGTGGCGTCGCCAGCGGCGCCGCCTTGCACCAGGCTCTCGTTCAGCAAGGCCACCAGCAACGACGCGTCGGCCACCATGGTGGCGTTCCAGGCTTCGGGCGTGTCGCCGAAGGCCGCATTGGCGCAGGCGGCGCAGCGCTGGGCCAGCGGCACGTGGGCGATGCGCAGTTCAGCCTCGGCCGTCAGCGACCACAGGAACAGCCAGTTCAGTGTCGGGTAGGGCAGCACGCTTTGCGCGCCCAGCTTGCCGGCCATGCTGCCGTAGGCCTCGGCGCTGCGTGTCAGCGCCTGCTGCATCGGTTTGAACTCGGCCGCGTTGCCGGCAAGGTAGGCGCGCGCGTGCACCGCGGCCTTGCGCTTGTGGGCGCTGCCCAGCAAGCCGGCCCGCTCCGGGCTCAGGGTCTTGCCGCTGCCGGCAGGCGCGCCGGGCTGCATCGCGCCGGTCAGGGCCACCAGCTGTTCGAGCCGTGTGATCGCACGCTCAGCCACCGCGACATCGCCGGTCATTTCGGCCAGCCGGCCTTCGGCGTTGGCCAGTTCCTCGATGGCCTTGATGGGCACCTTGCCCTGGCGGTCGGACGCGAGCACGGCATGCTCGAAGCAGTCGCATGCGAGTGCAAAGTAGTCGGGCCCGAGGTCGGCATACAGGTCGCCCAGCGCGCTGAACAGTTCTGGCCGTTGCTGCCATGCTTCGGGGACGTTCTTGAACCACTGCTCCACCTCGGCCACCAGCGCACGCGCCTGCTTCGGCGTCAGCACCTCGTCACGCCGCTGCAGCGCCTGCCGGCACACCTCGATCTTGTCGATCAGCTCCTCGGGGGCCACGCCGCGCCAGGCGCGTTGCGCCACGCGCGCCGTCTCGCTGCGCGGGTCGACCTTCCAGCCGGGATCTCCGTAGGCCTGGTACGCGCCCCAGGTGATGCTGGCCGGGTAGCGGTCCCAGGTGGCCTTGCGGGCGCTGAACACCGCTTCGCCGAAGCTCTGGTGGTCCTGCATCAGCGCTTCGTAGAAGGTCTGTGCGAACAGGCTGGCCGGCGCGTCCTCGACCGCCCAGCCGGCCACCACCACGGCGCGCACGCCGATGTCGATCAACTGGCGCGCCACGCTGTAGGCCAGCTTGTTGAAGGCCACCGGCGAGCGCTGGACCTGGCCCAGGTGACAGCAGTTCATGAACACAAGGTCGGGCACCACTTCCATCGAATCGATCTCGGCCGCGGTGATCATCAAGCCGTCGGACAGCACCACGCCGCTGCGCGCGCGGCCGTCGGCGGCGCGTTCGTCGAACAGCCCGTGGCCGGCGATGTGAACGATGCGATACGGGTGCTTGAACAGCCGGTTGACCACGTCGATGGCGCGCTGGTCCTGCCCGATGGCGCGTTCCACCTCGAAGCCCTGGCGTGTCAGAACATCGCCGACGAGACCGGCTTCCTGCTCGGCAGCCGGCAAGTCGTCGAGTGCTTTCAGGCCCGGGTGCCGCGGGTCGGGGAAGGCCAGGCCGAAGCCGTCGGTGGACGGATTGCCCACCACGTAGGCGCGCGACTCCTGCGTCTGGCTGACGCGCAGGCGGTAGTTGGTGGACGCCAGCTGGCGGACCATCGCGGTGCGCGTGGCCAGCGGCTGGTCGTCGGCCAGCATCAGTTCCCACGGCAGGTTGGCCGTGGTGCCATCAAGCACGAAGACCATCTGCTGCATCTGCCGCGCGGCGTCCTTGAAGTCGTGCGGGATCAGCAACTGGAACAGCGTTCGGCTGAAGTCGGCCTCGTAGCCGCCGAGCTGCATCTGGCTGGCCACCAACCGCTCGACCAGGCCGGGCTGGCGCTGCTGCACCACCGATTCGGCGCGCGCGCGCTGGCCCAGGTACAGGTAGCGCAGGCGCTCGGCCGGCGCGGTGATGCGGGCGCGCTCTGCGGCCGTGCCTTCCTTGCCGGGCGCGGGGGCGCAATCTTCCGCGGGGCGGTCTTCGTCGGTGATCATGAGCCGCGGCCAGTAGCTGCCGCCGCGGCCGTCGAACAGGCGCTGGCGCATGCCTTCGCCCTGGTGCATCACGCTGTCGGCTTCGATGCGGCACGGGATGCGCGGGTCGGCGTTCATCGCCTGCGCAATCGCCTGCGTGGCGTAGGTGGCGGTGATGGCGGTGTCGAGGTAGATCTCGACGATGTCGAGCGCCGTGATGCGCAGCCGCGAGCGCGTGGTCTGCGCAAACTGGCGGTTCGCGTCCACCACCCCGCGCACCAGCGCCTGCACCGAGTCGGCAATGGTCAGGTTGGCCGACGAGTTGTAGCCCAGCAGCAGGCTGGCCAGCTTCACGCCGTCGGCCGACACGGTGCCGCTGGCCACCGCGCCGCTGTCCAGCACGTGCACCAGGTAACGCAGGCAGGCGGTGCGCACCGCGTCGGTCAGCTTGCCGACGGTCAGCGAGCCGTCGTACTTGCCCAGGCCGGCCACCACCGCGCCGCGGTAGCTGCCGCGCTGGTGTTCGAGCGCCGAGCCCGACAGCAGCACCGCGCTGGCCGATCCGACGGCCCCGGCGTACAGCCCCAGGTGGTGGCGAATGCTGAGCTCGCCGTGCACCAGGGCCTGGTCAATCAGCGCTTCGGCACCCGAGATGGCGTCCTGCTCGTAGTGGCCGACGAGGATCGGCTGGTTGACCTGGCGCAGGTCCATCGCGTGCACCCGCAGCTGCAACGAGTCGCGAAGCCGGTCGCGCGCGCGCACCCGCTTGCCGCTGCCGAACAGGCCGCCGGCCAGCTCGGTGTCGGTCGGGTAGGGCACGGGGCCGGCGTCGTAGCTGGCCACCAGCGGCGCGTCGCGCTGGTCGTGGAGGCCTCGCGTGGCGGGCGCACTGGTCATCAGGTTGCCGCCGGTGCCGTGTTGCAGCAGCTCGACGATGGCGCCGAAGTAGGTCCCGGTGTCGGGCAGGTCGCCGTGCTCGGCGGGCATCCAGTAGAAGCTGCCGATGCCGCCGATGCGACCCGAGGCCCAGGTGACCGAGCCGTCGCCCTGCGGCGTGCCCTGCATCTTCCAGGCACCGCCTTCCTTGACGATGCCGCAGGGTGTCTTCGCGGCGCAGCCGAACACATAGGCCACCTTGCCCGCGTGCCGGGCCGGCAGTGCGGGCGCGTCGCTGCCGTCTTGCGTCCACAGCCACTGCGCCTGCTTCAGCACGTCGGCCGAGGGCAGCCCGCCGATGCCGTTGCCGAACCAGAAGTCGCGCATTTCCTTCTTCAAGCCGCCCCACACCGGCGGGCTGAAGTAGTCGGCACTTGTGGTGTTTCCCGTGTCCAGAAAGCCGGGCTTGGGCAGCAGCTGCAAGGCACCCGGAAAGCCGGCAATGATGTCGATGACCTGCTGCAGGTCGTGAGCCTGGTCGAGCACGCCGAGCTTGCGCACGGTGTCGGCCTTGCCGATCAGCGTTTCCACCATCAGGTGCGAGCCCTGGTTGGGCGTGCCCAGCATCACGAAACGTGCGCCGTCGCGCGCCATCAGTTCGTCCCACAGCAACGGGTGTTTGTGGATCAGCGCGCGCACCACCAGGCCGCCCATGCTGTGCGCCAGCAGGCGCACCGGCTGCAATGGGTTCAGGGTGGCGTCGAGCTGGCTGCGCAGCACGACGGCCAGCTGGTCGGCCAGCACGTCCATCGGCAGCCGCCAGTCGTAGGCGTGGGGCAGCACGCGGTGGCTGGCCTGCAGGTGCTCGCACAGGTCGCCGTAGAACTGAGCGAACAAGGCCTCGGCTTCGACCTTGTCCTTCTTCGCGTCAGGCTTCAACGCCAGCCTGGCGAGCCCGCCGAGTGCCAGCGCCGGCA
Source organism: Burkholderiales bacterium (assembly GCA_031378565.1). Lineage (GTDB taxonomy): Bacteria > Pseudomonadota > Gammaproteobacteria > Burkholderiales > Burkholderiaceae_C > JANYJJ01. The sequence continues at coordinate 2,531 of JANNEI010000522.1, read as the reverse complement.
CGTTGAACCACACCCGGTCGCGCTGGTTCAGCCACAGGTGCGAGCCCATGATGCCGGGCAGCAGGATCGTCACCGGCGGGCTGGCCGCACCTCCACCCGCACCACCCCGGGTCTTGCCGGCCGGCGCGCCGACCAGGGCGCGCGCGTCCACACCGCGCAGCGGCATGAACAGCTCGATCTGCTCCACCGCTGGCTCGAGCAGCCAGCGGCGCAGCGCCGTGCGGGTGGCGTCGTTGACGAAGTAGCGGAAGTGGCTGACATCGGGCCCCTGGTCGAACATCACCCGCGTGTTGTCGGCGCGCGCGATGCCGGCGCTCATCGCGTCGGTGTCCACCACCAGGTCGTTGTCGGTGTTGTCGAAGAAAGTGAAGTCGGTGAACAGGACACCGAGTCGTTTCAGCAGGCCGCCGCCTTCGATGTCGCCCGAGATCACCGCCAGCTTGACGCCGCCTTGCGGTGTGGCCAGCGCCAGGAAGCGCGCCATCGGCGAGCCCGGCAGCATCGCTTCGATGCCCGGCACCAGGTTGGGCTTGGTGCGGTTGCGCGCGACTTCCAGCACCACGCGCTTGAAGGCCGAATAGATCGGGTTGCCCTTGAAGGCCGGCACCCAGCCCATCAGCGACAGCAGCCCCGACAGGAACACGTCGAAGTTGCCGCTGGCCAGCCGCGTGCCGCGGGCCGGCGAGGCCACGCGCACATAGCGTTCGATGCGCAGCTTCTTGCGCGTCAGTTCGGCGGCCAGTTCGCGCAGCGCCTGGCGCTGCTCGGCATGCGCGCTCAGCAGTTCCTGGGTGATGCGGGCGCGCTCGGCTTGGTCAGCTTCGCCCAGCGTGGCGGCGTCAAGCGCGTAGCCGTCGATGAGCTTGTCGAAGTTTTCCAGACACAGCAGGTCGCCCACCAGCCCGCCACGCGAATGCGTCACCAGGTGCAGCGTCGCCCCTTCGGGCAGGGCGCGCGCGAGTTGCAGCGCGTTGTCGACCGGGCTCTCCGACAGGCTGCGGTGCTCGAACGCCAGCACCCGGTTGGCATAGCGGTCGGCCAGCGGTTTCCAGTAACTGGCCGATGCACTTTGCAGCTCGTCGAAACTGGCTTGCGTGCTGGAGCCGGTGCCGTGGATCAGCACCAGCAGCGGGCCAATCCTGGCGTCGATTTGCAGCTGCGGGTCGCCGGGTTCCAGCAGCTCGGTCAGCTCGCCGTGCGACCAGCGGTAGAGGCCGGGGTCGCGTTTGAGGCGGCACTCGATCGCCCACATCAGCGCCTTCGTGCCGGCCCAGCTCACGCCCAGGTCGGCGTACTGCTCGATCTTGTCTTCGGCCTTCTCGCCGATCCACTCGCAGGCCTTGCGTTTGGCTGCATCGATGATCGGGTCGGCCGCATGGCCCACGGTCAGCGTGTAGACGCGCGACACCAGCGAGCCCAGGCCACCGACCACCGCGTCGCCCAGCGCACCGCGCATCGCCACGCCGCGCGAACGCAGCGCCTGGTCGAAGACGAGGGCACCGGATGCATCGATGGCCGTGGGGTCGATGCGCTGCAGCGTGTCGTGCAGGTTGGCCGGGTGGGTGATGACGGTCACGCCCTCGGGCAGTTCCAGCAGCACCACCTGTCCTTCGTCGGCGGCCAGCGTGTGCTCGGTGTCGCCGCCCGGGCCGGAGCGCGCCGTGGGCGTCAGGTCCAGCACCTGGTCGACGCGCAACAGGCCTTTCGGCAAGAACGGGTCGTCTGTGATGTCACCGGCCGAGCGCTGCGTGGCCTCGAAGCTGCGCGGCAGGCGCGGTGTGAGCACTGCCGCAGCGCGCACCTTGAACAGGACCGGATCGCTCATTGGTGCACCCCGATTGCCGCGTACATCAATCGACCCGCCGGGCGGGTCGTGCCTTGCTTGGGGCGGCCCGGCGCGGCGGCCCGTTTCGAACAGGTTGACACGGGATGTCTCATGCTGTCTCCTTGCCAATGTCGCCTGCGTTGGGCGACGGTGACGCAGTGAATCACAGCGGGGGGCGTCGCTCAACCCCCATGTCATCTCGATCAGCCATGAAAAAAGCGCGCCGTGTGGCGCGCTTTGTCGGGTTCGAGGCGGGTCAGCTCTTGCTGGCGGCCGGGCTGCCTGCGGGTGCCCGCGTGACCCTCACCTTGCCGCCGGTGGTGACGAGGATGACCGCGTCTCCGGCATTCAGCGTTTCGCCGGCCTTGGCCTGCACGATGGCGCGGCGTTCGCCGTTGCGCAACTGCACCAGCACTTCGACCGCTTCTTCGCGGGTGGACATGCGTTCGACCGCGTTGCCGGCCACCGCACCGACCACGGCACCCAGCACGCCGACCACGATGTTTTCACGGTGACCACCGACCGTCGAGCCGGCGATGCCGCCGATCACACCACCGGCTGCAGCGCCGCCGCCGCTCTGGCTGCCTTCGACGGTGACCGGGCGAACGGACAGCACGGTGGCGTCCTGCACTTGCGACAGGCGCTGAGCATCGCCGCGCTGGATCACGTCGGGGCTGGTGGTCGAGCAGGCGGCCAGCGCGGCTGT
>JANNEI010000482.1:0-6393 GCA_031378565.1 Burkholderiales bacterium | reverse complement strand
GTAGACGCTGGCACGGCGGCCGTGGCCGGCCTGCGCATAGATCAACACGGCGTCGACGGTCAGCGGGTCGATCTTCCACTTCCACCAGGTGCCGCCGCTCTTGCTGCGGCCGCCGCCGTAGCGCGAGTCGCGGTGTTTCAGCATGAAGCCCTCGACGCCGCGGGTGCGCGCCTGCTCGCGCAACAGCGCCAGCTCGGCCCACGTGGCACCGGTTTGCAGCGGCGAGAGTGGCAGCGCATGTGCAGCCGCTGCTTCTTCGAGCACGGCGCGGCGGCGTGCCTGCGGCCAGTCGCGCACATCGCTGCCTTGCCATTCCAGAACGTCGTAGGCCTTGAAGGTGACGGGCGCATCGGCCAGCACTTTCTTCGTCAAGGTCTTGCGGCCGATGCGCTGCTGCAGCAGGTTGAACGGCGCGGGTCGCCCCTCTTTCCAGACCAGGATTTCGCCGTCCAGCACACTGCCGTCGGGCAGCGCCTGGGCCAGCGCCACCACTTCCGGAAAGCGATCCGTCACCAGTTCCTCGCCGCGCGACCAGACCCACACCTGGCCGCCGCGGCGCACCACCTGGGCGCGAATGCCGTCGTACTTCCACTCGACCAGCCAGTCGCTCGGCGGCCCGAGCGTGGCGTCGAACTGCGTGGCGCTGCCCTCGACGGCATGTGCCAGAAAGAACGGATACGGCTGGCCCGAGTCGGCTGGCGTCAACGCGTCCTGCGACAGCAAACGCAGGTAGCGCTGCGCGTCGGGCCGCGCCTGCTTGTCGGTGTAGCCCATCATTCGCTGCGCCACCACCTTGGCATCGACTCCGGCGTGCTCGGCCAGCGCGCGCTGCACCAGCAGTTTGCTGACGCCGACCCGAAAGCCGCCGCCGATCAGCTTGGTCAGCAAAAAGCGCTCGGCTGAGTCGAGTTCGTCCCAGTAGGCCAGGATGCGCTGCGCCTGCTCGTCGGGCGCGGCGTCGCGCAATGTCAGCAGGCGTTGCTCGACCCAGTCGGCCAGCCCCACGGCGCTGCGCGTGGCGGGCGCGGGCAGGATGTGGGCGATGGTTTCGGCCAGGTCGCCGACCGCCTGGTAGCTTTCCTCGAACAGCCATTCGGGCAGCCCTGCGCGCTGGCAGGCCAGCAGCCGCAGCGTGCCGGTGGGCACCACCTGGCGCGGCTTGCCGCCGGCCAGGAAGTAGACGGCCCAGGCCGCGTCTGCCGGAGCCGCCGCCGCAAAGTAGCGCTTCAGCGCGTCGACCTTGGCCGAGGTGGCGGTGCTGCCATCCAGCTCGGCGAAAAGCGCCGCAAATGCCTTCATGCGAGGGCGGCGTGCCCCATCATTCCAGCGCGCCCGGCGAGGTCCGCGCGAACTGCTGGAAGACGCTGTCGCCGCCTTCGTAGTGAACGCTGATCGAGGCCATCAGCGCCCGCTCTTCCGCCTTCGCGAAGGCACCCAGCTCGCGGTAGTGGTACGGAAGCAGGTTCTTTTCACCCAGCATCACGATCCGCGCCACCAGCGCCCAGTCGATCACCGGCCCGGCCAGCCACAGGCGCTCGCCTGCGGGCATTTCAGCCAGCAGGCGGCGCAGCGCGGCCGCGGTGTCGGGCTCGACGAGCAGCGCGTGCGTGGGCAGGCGCGACAGGAACGGCGTCGGCGTGTCCTGCGGCTTCCAGAGGGCGGCGAGGAAATGCGGCGGGTGCGTTTCGAGGTCGCCCGACGGCGTCTCGGCCAGCTCGGTGACCGCGCCGAACGCCTTGCGCACGCCGCCCACCCAACGCCCCGGGCGGTAGGTGCGGGCCAGGCGATGCAGAAACTCTTCGCTGGTCAGCGAGTCGTCGTGTGGGTTCACGTCAGGCTCCTTGGCTCAGGGAGATGGGGGTCGCACGTCATGCGGTGTGCGGGTCGGTGCCAGCCGCGGCGGGCGAATCGGGCGAATCCTGTGCAGCCGGCGCAGCCAGCGCCGCGCCGGCCGCGTCGTCGTCCACACCATCGCCATATTCCGTCTTGAACGACCCGGCCTGCAAGCCCTGCTGCTGCAGCCAGCGCACCATCACCGCTTCGTAGCCGTGGGTGACGATGACGCGCCCGGCCCCGGTGGCCCGGATGGCGCGCTGCAGGCCGGGCCAGTCGGCGTGGTCGCTGAGCACGAAGCCGCGGTCCACCGCGCGGCGGCGGCGCGCACCGCGCAGTTGCATCCAGCCGCTGGCGAAGGCGTCGCTGGCCGGCATCCCGGGCGCGTCGAAGCGCTTGGCCCAGGCGCTGCCCTGCACCGCGGGCGGCGCGATGGCCAGGGCGCGCCGCAGGCCGGCCTTGTCGCTGACCTCGCTGACGAGTTGCGTGGCGGGCAGGCGCACACCGGCGTCGCGGTAGGCGCGGTTCAGCGGCTCGACCGCACCATGCACGACGATCGGGCCGATGCCGGCGTCCACCCCGGCCAGGATGCGCTGGGCCTTGCCGAAGCTGTAGCCCAGCAGCAGGCTGGCGCGGCCTGCGTCGGCGTTGGCGCGCCACCACTGGTTGATGTCGTCGAAGATGTCGCGCTGCGGCTGCCAGCGGTAGATGGGCAGGCCGAACGTGCTTTCGGTGATGAAGCAGTCGCAGCGAACCGGCTCGAACGCATCGCAGGTCAGATTGTCTTCACGTGCATCGGCGTCGTCACCGGTCACGAAGTAGTCGCCCGAGGCCACCCAGACGCGACCGCCGTGCTCCAGCCGCACCTGCGCCGAGCCCAGCACGTGGCCCGCGGGGTGCAGGCTGACGCGCACACCGTGGTGCACGATCGCTTCGCCGTACGGCAGCGGTTGCAGGTTGATGTCGCCCAGCCGCGCGCGCATCACGCCCTGGGCGGGCGCAGCGGCCAGATAGTGGGCATGGCCGTAACGTGAATGGTCGGCATGGGCGTGGGTGATGACGGCCCGTTCCACCGGACGCCACGGGTCGATGTAGAAGTCGCCCGGCGGGCAGTACAGGCCCTCGGGACGCAGCACCACCAGGTCGTCGGCACGGCCCGCGACCGGATCATCCGCATGCGGCGTCGACATGGCGGCGGCTCAGTAGCGCCCGGTGGCACCGGCCAGCCGCAGGTACACATGCGCACACCAGGCCACCAAGCCGCGCCGCACGGCTCCGGCCATGCCGGCCCGATAGAGCTGCTTCGGGTCGATCTCGGTCGAGGCGGCCACGGCGGCATCGAACTCGGCCGACAGGCGTGCGTTGAAGCCGGCGTCGCGCACCACCACGTTGGCTTCCAGGTTCAGCAGCAGCGACAGCGGGTCGATGTTGGAGCTGCCGACGGTCGCCCAGTCGTCGTCCACCACGGCCACCTTGGCATGCAGGTAGGCCGGCGTGTACTCGAAGATCTGCACGCCGCGGCCCAGCAGCTCGTCGTACAAGGCGCGCGCCGCCAGGCCGGCAAGCCGGTAGTCGAGCTTGCCTTGCAGCAGCAGGCGCACCGTCACGCCGCGCTTGGCGGCATGGCGCAAGGCACGCCGGAATTCGCGGCCGGGGTAGAAGTAGGCCGAGATCAGGTCGACCCGCGTGCGCGCACCGCGAATGGCGTCGATGTAGCTGCGCTCGATGGTGCGGCGCTGGCGAAAGTTGTCGCGCAGCACGAACGCGACCTGCATCGGCAGCAACGGGCTGTCGCCGCTGCTGCCGACGTGCAGGTCGCGCCCGCGCGGCATGCGCAGGCGGCGCAGCAGTTGCTTCACCCGCGCCAGCGGTTGCGCCGTGCGGGCGATCGCTGCCACTTCTTCCTTGAAGTCACGCCCCAGCTTGGCGCGCGTCCACAGCGCCTGAACCGTCTGCGCCACCGGGGCCACCGCCGGCCCGCGCAATTGCACTGCGAAGTCGAGCCGCGGCTCGTCGGTGGGGCCGTGGTTGATGTCCACGCGGTCGTCGAGCATGTTGATGCCGCCGACGAAACCGACGCTGCCGTCCACCGCACACAGCTTCTGGTGCAGGCGGCGCAACTGGCCGGGTTGCAACCAGTTCCACCAGCGCTGCAACGGACGGAACACCGTCAGCTGCACGCCGGCAGGCACCAGCAACGGCGTCAGCCGCGGCAACGACGCCATGCAGCCGAAGCCGTCGAGCACCACCCGCACCTGCACGCCGCGTTGCGCCGCAGCGATCAGCGCCTGCGCCACCGAATTGGCCGCGGGGTCGTCGTGAAAGATGTAGGTGGCCAGCCAGACTTCATGGCGGGCCTGGTCGATGGCCCGCACCATGGCCGGGAACAGCATGTCGCCGCCGCGCAGCAGCACCGCGTCGTTGCCACCGCTGAACACCGGGCGCGGCAGGCCGCGCCACAGTTGGTCTGGCTCGCCGAGGTCGTCGGGCACGGCAGCGCTCGGCATGCTTCAGTCGAGCGCGAACTCGGCGACCAGCGGCAGGTGGTCGGACATGCGCGCCCACGCCGCGCCGCGCGGCACGAAGGTGGAGGTGCAATGCAGGCCGCGGGTGTAGATGCGGTCGAGCGAGAACACCGGCACGCGCGACGGAAAGGTGCGCGGAAGCGAACCGCCTTCGCGGAACGCACGCGACAGTCCCATGTCGCGGATCGGTGCATCGAGCTTTTCGCCCCAGTCGTTGAAGTCGCCGGCCAGCACCACGTGCTCGCCGGCAGGCACCTCGGCGGCAATGAACGACGCAATGCGGTCGACCTGCCGCACGCGGCCCCGGTGCATCAAGCCGAGGTGGGCCACGATGGCGTGCACCGTGCTGCCGTTCCAGAGCACCGGCACGTGCAGCAGGCCGCGCTGCTCGAAGCGGTGGTCCGACACGTCGTGGTGGCCCGGATCGCCGAGCGGCCAGCGTGACAGCAGCGCGTTGCCGTGCTCGCCGTCGCGGGTGATCGCGTTGCTGCGGTAGGCCACCTCGTAGCCTTCGGGCGCGAGGAAATCCGCCTGCGGCATGCGCGGCCAGCCGCGGTGCGTGTCGGTGAACTGGCGCGCCTCGGCGTGGTTGTGCAGCCGCACCTCTTGCAGGAACACCAGGTCGGCGTCCAGCGCCTCGATGCCCAGAACCAGGTTGTGGATTTCCAGCCGCTTGCGCGGGCCGACGCCGCGCACGCCCTTGTGGATGTTGTAGGTGGCCACGCGCAGCACATCGACCGGATGCAGGGTGTTGACGGTGTGCCGCATGGGAAGGTGGAGTCAGGTGAATCGCGGGAGTTGCAGGATGGCTTCGGCGTTGGAGGCCGAGAAGCAACGGTCGGCGGCCTCGAACATCGGCAGCCAGGCATGACGCAAGTGCTCGCGCGGCGACAGCCTCACGACCACATCGCGTGGCACGCACAGGCCGAACACGTGCTCGGTATTGTGGGTCACACCGGGCGCGTAGCGGTGGCGCCAGGTGGCATAGATCTCGTAGACGTTGCGCAGGTTCCAGTCGCGCAGGTTCGATTTCGCAACCTGCGCCGAACCGATCACGATGCCGGTTTCCTCGGCCACTTCGCGGATCGCAGTGTCGACCTCGGCTTCGTCCGGCGAGTCTTTCGAGCCAGTCACGCTTTGCCAGAACCCGGGCCGGTCGGCACGCTCGATCAGCAGCACCTGCAGGTCGTGCGTGTGAATCACGACGAGAACGGATTCGGGGATTTTGGGCGGTCGATGCGGTGCCATGAAGTTCAAATGCCGCTCACCACTGCGTCGAGCGCATCGCGAATCTCGCCAGCCGAGGCGGCGAGCGACGCAACCGGGTTCCTCAGCAAACGTGCGTCGATGCCCGCAGCAGCGTGCGGATGCAAGGCGAGCCGTTCTCCAGCCACCACAAACTGTGGCGCGAGCCGGCGTGGCAGGCCGGACGCGTCGACTCCGATCCGGGACAACGGCATCGCCAAGCGCGTGCGCAGGACGCTGAGCAGGCTGCTCTGAACATCCACCACATACGGCACGGATTCACGCGAGCGCGGGTTCGGGTTGAGGTACACGTCGTACTGCGGCATCACCAGGTCCGCAGCTCTTCGTTCCACAGCCCATGCGAATCGAAATCCCGGTTCTGCTCGTCTACCCACGCCTTGTGCTGTTTGTAGAACTGCTTGGAACTGCTGAGCGGCTGATCGGGCCGGCTAGCCTTGAGCAGCGCCTCGTAGTGGCCCACTGACATGACCACGCTGTGGCGTCGGCCCGCTTTCTCGATGAAGACGGGGCGCGTCTGTGCCTGTTCGAGCACCTGACCCAGCCGGTTCTTGGCTTCAGTCGCTGTCACGTTCATGGCCACTCCTGATGGGCGGGAATGGCCATTTTAGCCAATCAACTCGCGGCGGTTTGCGCGTTTCGCAAACGGATGTGCAACTCCTTCAACTGCTTCTCGTCGACCGCCGACGGTGCGCCGGTCAACAGGCACTGGGCGCGCTGCGTCTTCGGGAAGGCGATCACATCGCGGATGCTTTCGGCACCGGTCATCATC
>JANNEI010000457.1:0-3490 GCA_031378565.1 Burkholderiales bacterium | reverse complement strand
GCTGCTGGCGCTGTTGCAGTGACGACAAGTCTTGCCGCAGCGCAGTGTTCCCGGCCAAGGCAGCGTCTAACCGCGCCTGGTCGACGCGCTGTGCAGCGCCCAACTGATGCTGCAGCATGTGCACCTCGCCCAGCACGCGATGCTCCAGCAGCTTGTCGCACCGCGGGTGCGTCAGCGTGGCCCAGAACGCGCCGGGCAGGTCGCTGCCAGCGCTGGCCTGGCACCACCAGTCCGTCAGCGCGTCGGTGGATTTGGCCAACGCAGCCTGCCGCAGTGCCAGCGCGCAGCGCCGGTCCAGCTCCTTCTGCATCGCCTCGGCCATCGACGTGCGGCGCTTGCATTCTGTGATCGCGCCACAGTGCAGCTCGTAGTCGTCGGCCACCGCCTGAGCGCCGAGCTGCTTGTCGATCAGCCGGCACAACGCGGCGATGGGCAAGCAGACTCCGACGACGGGACAGTGCGCGTGGGTGTCGAGTTCCCACAGGCGGCGGCGTCGGGAACCGCGCTCGGGCGGCGCAAAGCGGACCACCGTGGCACTGCAACATGCGGCCGCACGGACCATTGCAGATTCGAGATCGTCGCTCATCGCGGTGCTTTCCTTGTGGTGGGCACGTGCTGGCGAAGGCGGGCTGGTGCAGAGGTCGAACGAGGAGGGCGGCCTACTTGGTGAGGATCAGCTTGCCCAGTGAGGTTTGTCGAAGTCGGTAAACGAAGCCGCCATGCTGGATCTCGACCTCGTCCAGCCCGCCCAGCAATTGAGTGCTCGAGAGTCGCCGCGTTTCCACTCGCGCGCCGCCCGGCCCATCGATTCCGGCCGCGGTCTTCGCGGTGTCGGTGGCGCTGCCCGAAGTGGAAACCGTCTGCGGACCGCACCCGCGCTCACGAATGCTCATGTCTCACAAAACAGCATCGGCATGGCGCATCACGCGGATCGGCATCGGACGCGAAGCTGCCCGTGCACAGACGCTGGCGCGGTCGAACGTGCCGCGAGCGCAGTCGGAACAGGCACCACAGGCGGTGCCGACGTTCAATTCGTCCTGCAACATCTCGAAGCTGGCGCAGCCATGGCGAACCTCGCGTTCGATGTCGCGGTCAGAGATGCGGTGGCAGACGCAGACGATCATGTGCGGCTCCGCGCGGCACGCGGCACTCGAACTTCGGCAGATTGCATCGGCATGGCGACTCCGGGTCGTGGCTCAACAGTGAAGACAGTGTAATACGAATCGTTCCTATTTAAAAGCCCACACGATTTGGGCGGACTGTGCCGGACCCGCATCAACTTCGTGGTGCCGTCGGGGCACATCGGCACCGTTCGCGCATCGACCGCGGGCGTTGGCGGGTAAGCTGCCGCCTTCGATAGAACCATGGAGCGATGAATGCTTGCAGCACGATGGATGGGTGGCCGCACCTTGCGGCATTCGCTGATGTGGATTTCGCTTGCAGCTCCAGCGATCGGCTGCGCTGCAACGGCCTTCATCGAGGGCGATGCGTCCTACCTTCAGCGCATCTTGCCGCCCGCCGATGCCATGCTGGTCGTGACGCTGGAAGACACTTCGCGCGCGGACGCGCCATCGGTCGAACTGGCGAAAACGCAGATGCGCCTCAGCGGCGGGCCGCCCTACCCATGGCGTCTGGGCTACGCCCCTGGCCTGATCACGCCGCAGCAGCGCGTCGTGGTGCGTGCCCGCATCGTTGCCGCCGATGGCTTGTGGATGACGACCGACCAGGCAGTCTCCGCGTTCGATGCCGGCGCACCGCTGAGCCTGCGGCTGGTGATGGTCCAGCAAGGGCCGCCGCCGTCGGATTCGTGTGCTGCCGCAAAGACGCAGGCCGAGATGACTCAATGCGCCTACGATGATTTTCTGGAAGCGTCGAGTGGTTATGCGGCCAGCCACGCCGCGCTGTCGAAACGGCTGCCGTCGAGCCAGCGTGCGAAGTTGCTGCGGATGCAGTCGTCGTGGCTGAAGTACCGCACCGCTGCCTGTGACTTCGAGGCCAGCGCGGTCGAAGGCGGCAGCGTGAAGCCGTTCTTGAACTGGCGCTGCGCGGCGCGCCTGACGCGCGACCGCACCGCGGAACTCGGTCGGCTGGCCGCGTGCCGCGAAGGCGACGTGACGTGTGCGGGGCCGCGGCAATGAGCGCCGGGGCACGGGTTCGCGCGGCGCTGCTGATCGCGTTGTCGTCGCTGGTCAGCGGCTTCACGTCGACGGCAGCAGCGCAAGGCCAGGGCGAGGCGGTGGTCAGCACCGCGTCAGGTGCGATTGAAGGCCGAAGTGAAGCGGGCGTTGTCAGCTTCAAGGGCGTTCCGTATGCCGCAGCGCCCATCGGCGAACTGCGCTGGCGCGACCCACAGCCCGCGCTGCCGTGGCAGGGAACGCGCAAGGCGCAGGCCGTCGGCAATGCCTGCATCCAGAAGCGCGGCTTGTCGCTGGAAGGCGGCGGCGACCCGGGTGTGCTCAGCGAAGACTGCCTCTACCTCAACGTTTGGACGCCCAGTACCCCGTCTGCGGCCAGGCTGCCCGTGATGGTGTGGATCCACGGCGGCGCGCTGGTCTTCGGTGCTGGCGGATTGCCGATCTACGACGGGGCCGCGATGGCCCGGCGCGGGGCGGTGGTCGTGACCATCAACTACCGGCTCGGCGCGCTCGGTTTCTTCAGCCACCCGGGCTTGAGCAACGGCAACTCGAAGGGTTCGGTGAACTTCGGCTTGCTCGACCAGGTGGCTGCGCTGAAGTGGGTGCAGCAGAACATCGCGGCCTTCGGCGGCGACCCTGGCAACGTGACTGTTTTCGGCCAGTCCGCCGGCGCACAAAGCGTGCTGGCGCTGTACGCGTCGCCACTGGCCAAGGGGCTGTTCGCCAAGGGAATCGCGCAGAGCCCGTATGGCTTGCCGAGCCACAACCTGGCCAAGGCGGAAGCCACCGGGATCAAAGTGGCGACCGCACTGGGGTTGAACGGTGCCAATGCCAGCGCGGCGGAGTTGCGCGGCGTCGCCTCCGATGCCTTCGAAAAACTCGACGGCCCGGACCTGTCGCTGGCACCCGGTTTCGTCACCGGCGACCGCGCGCTGCCGACACCCATCCTCAAGGTGTTTCAGCAAGGCGCTCAGGCACCGCTGCCGTTGATCATCGGCAGCAACAGCGACGACGGCAGCGTCGCGCTCGCCTTCGGCATCCAGCCTGCGGCCCTGGTGCAGCGGCTGGGTGCCGCGCGCATCTTCGTCAAGTCGCTGTACCCGAGAGGCACCGGCGACGAGCAGCTCGGCCGAGAGACGGTGCGCGACCTGGTGTTCACCACATTCTCGAAGCGCATCGCCTATCTGCATTCGAGCAAGGCACCCACCTGGCGGTACTACTTCAGCCACGTGCCAGGTGAGCTGCGAGGCCGGCAACCCGGCGCGCCGCACGGCGGCGAAGTCGCCTTCGTGCTGGGAACCGGCGAACTGTGCCAATGCACCGGCGCGTCTTCGTTCAGCGATGCGGATCGTGCG
>JANNEI010000445.1:0-3929 GCA_031378565.1 Burkholderiales bacterium | reverse complement strand
ACGTGACACGCGGTCGATGTCGCCCAGCGCGTTGCCGGCCGCGTCGGTCAGGCGCGTTCCCTCGACCACGCCTTGCGTGGATCGCTCCATCGCGGCCACCGCATCCTGGGTGTCGGTTTGAATGGTCTTGACCAGCGCGGCGATCTGGCGCGTCGCGTCGCCCGAGCGTTCGGCCAGCCGCTGCACTTCTTCAGCCACCACCGAGAAGCCGCGGCCCGCATCACCGGCCGACGCGGCCTGGATGGCGGCGTTCAGTGCCAGCACGTTGGTCTGCTCGGTAATGTCGGAAATCAGTTCGGTGATCTCGCCGATCTCCTGCGACGACTCGCCCAGCCGCTTGATGCGTTTGGAGGTTTCCTGAATCTGGTCGCGGATGGAGTTCATGCCGCCGATGGTGTTCTGCACCGCGCGCAAACCCGTCTCAGCCGCGTCCAGCGACTGGCGCGCCACGTGCGCGGTTTCCTGGGCCTGTGCCGACACGTCGTTGATTCGACCCGCCATCTGCAGCACCGATTCGCCGGTGTCGCGAATCTCGCGCAGCTGCTCGGTCGACGCGGCCAGCAGTTCGGTGGAGGTGTCTTCCACCTGCTGGGTGGTGTCGGTCACCCGACCCACCGTGCCCTGCACCTGGGACACCAGGTTGCGCAACTCTTCCACCGTGTAGTTCACCGAGTCGGCAATCGCCCCGGTGATGTCTTCGGTCACCGTGGCCTGTTGGGTCAGGTCGCCCTCGGCCACCGTTTGCAGTTCGTTCATCAACCGCAAAATCGCCGCCTGGTTGGCGTCGTTCACGCGCTTGGCTTCCTGCTCCTGCCGCTCGGCCTCCAGGCGCTGGTTTTCGGACAGGATCGCGCGCTGCCTCTGGTCGCCCACATACAGGCGCAGAAAGCCATAGCCGCCCGCCAGCAGCCCCGCCGCGGACAGCAGCAGCAGGAACAGGCTGAGACCACTGAAACCGGTCGACTTGCCCAGGCTCTCTTGCACGGACTCGAGGCCTTTGCGCAGCGGTTCGCTGTCGGCAATGATGGACGACTGCGCCTCGCGCGCCGACACCAGACCCTGCAGGTTGCCCAGGATGGCGCTGGCCTGGGTGCGTGTTTCTTCGTACTGCTTGAGCAGCGAAACCAGGCGCTCCTTGGTTTGCGGGTCTTTCGTGCCGGGCAGACGCAACTCGGCGTTGCCATCGTTGAGGCCTTGCGCGATCTCGCGGAATGAATTCAGGTCCTTGCCCAGCAGGAACACGGCTTCCGGGCTCACGCCGTCCATCGTCAGGAATTCGTTCGCGCTCTTGCCGATGCGCTGCGTCAGCATCACCAACTGACCGACGGCCGACAATTCGGCCGGTGAGGCTTCTTGCTGCAGCTTGAGCGACGAGATCGTTTCAGCCGTTTCGAGCAGGTCGGACGACTGGCGATTGATGGCGCGCAGTGCCTGCCCGACCTGGGTCAGGATCTTCTGCTGGGCGATCACCGTGTTGGCGTTCTTCTCGGCGCGTTCGACCAGCGGCAGCACCGGATCCAGCAGTTCCTGCACCGCCGACGGCGCCGCAGAAAGGCCGCCTTCGCCGGTCTTGAGTCCGCGCACGGTGCGGGTCAGAACCTCGGTGCTCTCCCGAACCTCCGGGAAGGCTTGCGGGCTGCCGATCAGCGCCTGCGAGACCGACTTGGCCAGCCGCTGCGATTGCATCAACGCCTGACCGCTGGCACCCACCTGGGCCGAGCCCCGGCTCGCCGAGAGCAGCGACGTCGAGACCATCACGATCAGCCCGAGCAGGCCGGCGACGACCAGCCCGCTCAGGATCTGCTGTTGTTGCGCCACAGGCCGGCCACCGATGATCGGCAGGCCTGTGCCTGCGGCTGTCGAGCCCGGCTCGGCACCCTGGATTCGCGTCTCCGAGTAGTCGGCCAGCTCGGACGGTGCCTCCTCGCTGATGATGGACGTGTCACCCGGCAGCGCAAACTGCGCTGTCGCAGCACTGCCGTCGTTCAAGGCCGCTCCGTAACCATCCGTGCGCAGGACAGCGTCGGGCAGCGGCGCGAGGGCTGCCGCACCGAAGCCGAAGTCGTGCGGCATCTCGGGGCCGTCGGCGTCGTTCGTGCGGGGCTGGCCCAAAGACTTGATCTTGTTCAGGAAGCTCATAGATCCCTCTTGCGGTGTCTGGTCGTGATGGATTCGCGTGCTGAGTGGATCAGCCGATGATCGCGAGAAATGCGTCGTCGGTCGCCAGTTCAGCGAGGCTCAACTCTTGCCACAGCCGCCCTGCGGCGTCCCGGTAGCGAGGCCCGACGAAGGCCGGGCGCGACGCGCCTTCGGCGGCCTGCGCGGTCAGCTGGTCTTCGTTGCGCAGGCCGGCCAGCCGGTCCACCAGCAGCGCGCAGTTGATGTCGGACGACGCGTTGAAGGCGACCAGGCGTGACTGCTCGCGCGACGCCTCGTTGGGCCGATCGGGTGCCTTCACACCCAGAAAACCGGCCAGGTCAACCACGCCGTGCAAATGGCCGCGCAGGTTGGCCACGCCGAGGAACCAGGACTGCGCGTGCGCCACCGGCACGATGGGCGCGATGGCGAAAATCTCGCCGGCGTCCTTCAGTGGGAACAGAAAGCCGCGGCCACCGGATTCAACCGCCAGCCACGAGCGTCCGCGTTGTTGCGTGCGGGCCGCCTGCAGCCGCTCGGCCAGCCGACTTTGGAGTTCGCGCAACGCTTCCTTGTTGGCCATTCAGGACAATCCGCAAGGCTGGCGTCGGTGGAAGGAGGCGACGGCGGGCATTCAGTCGAACGCGCGAATCTTGGCCACCAATTCGTCGGCATCGACCGGTTTGACGATGTAGTCACGCGCACCCTGGCGCATGCCCCACACCTTGTCGGTCTCCTGGTTCTTGCTGGTGCACATGATCACCGGCACGTCAACGAAGCGCGCGTCGCGGGTGATCGAGCGGGTCAGCTGAAAACCGTTCTGGCCCGGCATCACCACGTCCATCAAGATCAGGTCGGGCTTCGCATCGTTCAGCCTGCGCATCGCCTCTTCACCGTTTTCGGCGGTGCGCACCGCGAAGCCGCGCTTGGTCAGCACGTCCGACAGAAAGTGCAGTTCCGTCTTGGAATCGTCGACCAGCAAGATATTCTGAATCGTCATTGTCGTGTCCTGTGTCCGCGCGGCCCGAGGCCGCGCTGTCGTTTGCCGTATGCCATGCGCCGTGCTGCCCGCTCGCGAGCAGGTACCGGGCGAGCCTGGCATTTCAGTCGGTTCGTCGATGGGTTTCCACCGCCTTGAGCAACTGGTCCTTGGTGAAGGGCTTGGTCAGGTAGTCCTGGGAGCCCACCATGCGGCCACGGGCCTTGTCGAACAAGCCGTCCTTGCTGGACAGCATGATCACCGGAACCCCGGAAAACTTGGTGTTGCGCTTGATGATGGCGCAGGTCTGGTAGCCGTCCAGGCGCGGCATCAGGATGTCGCAGAAAATCAAGTCGGGAGCATGGTCGTTGACCTTGGACAGCGCGTCGAAGCCGTCTTCTGCCAACAAAACTTCGTAGCCGCCTTGCTTGAGAAAGATCTCCGCGCTGCGTCGAATGGTGTTGCTGTCATCGATGACAAGCACCTTGACGCCCGGGGTTTCCGCTGGGCCTTCATTGCTCACTGAGCATTCTCCTCAACGACTTCAAATCGGGGGGGTCACGCGTCGGACCTCGTGGGGTCGGCGCGGGGTCAGATCTGCACCATCTCGAAATCTTCCTTGCGCGCACCGCACTCCGGACATGTCCAGTTCATCGGCACCGCGTCCCACTTCGTGCCCGGCAAAATGCCATGATCCGGGTCCCCTGCAGCTTCGTCGTAGATCCACCCGCAAATCAGGCACATCCAGGTTCTTGATTCAGTCACGATGCGGGTGAAGGTTCTCTACAATGGAGCCGAATTGTAGCCATGCAAA
>JANNEI010000435.1:0-2734 GCA_031378565.1 Burkholderiales bacterium | reverse complement strand
GTGGTAGGTCATCGGCTGGTGCAGGTTGGCCGCGTAGGCCAGGCGGTGCGTCGGGTTGACGGCCATCGGGCTCCACTCCACACCCCCGTTCGCACCGGGCAGCATGCGCGCGCCGTCCTTGGTCGGCAGCACCCACATGTTTTCCTGCGGAACCATCGCTTCGCTGTGGCGGATCAGTTCGCCGGTGGCGCGGTCGTGCACGTACACATGGCCGGTCTTGCCGCCGTGGATGGCGACCTTGCGCATCTTGCCGTCCTTGCCGGCTGCATCGGTCAGGATCACCGGCGACACGGCGTCCAGGTCCCACACGTCGTGGGCGATGTACTGGTAGTGCCATTTGTAGGCACCGGTGTTCAGGTCGACCGCGATGATCGAGTTGGTGTACAGGTTGTCGCCCGGTCGCTCGGCGCCGTACAAGTCGGGGCTCGGGTTGCCGGCCACGAAGAACGCGGTGTTGCTCTCCTTGTCGACCGCCGGCGCCATCCACACGCCGCCGCCCAGCGTCTTGTAGAAATCGCCGCCCTGCTTGGCCAGCTGAGCTTTCTCGGCGGCGATGTCACGCAGCATGTTGCGGTTGGTGGCGTCGTTGACGGCCCACACGCCTTCATGCCCTTTTTCCGGGATGGTGTGGAAGGTCCAGAGCAGCTTGCCGTCGTTGGCGTCGAAGGCCTTCACGAAACCGCGCACGCCGTACTCGCCGCCATTGGTGCCGATCAGCACCTTGCCGTTCACCGCCACCGGAGCCATCGTTTCCGAGTAGCCGAGTTCGGGGTCGGCAATCTGCGTGGCCCACAGCAGCTTGCCGGTCTTCGCATCCAGCGAGACCAGCTTGGCGTCCAGCGTGCCCATGTAGAGCTTGTCGCCCATGATTGCCACGCCGCGGTTGTTCGGCCCGCAGCAGTAGGTGGTCACCGCGCCCATCTTGTGCTTGTAGTGCCAGAACTCCTTGCCGGTGACCGCGTCCAGCGCGTAGACGTGGTTGTACGAGGTGGTGATGTACATGATGCCGTCGACGACGATGGGCGCGGTCTCCATCGATTCCAGCACCTCGGTCTGGAAGGTGAAGGCCGGACGCAGCTTGTCGACGTTCCTGGTGTTGATCTGCGAGGCGGGGTAATAGCGCGTCTGCTCGTAGTTCATGTTCGAGTGCAGGAAGTTCGCGCCGTCCTTGCCGGCCGCGTCGAGCTGCCCCTGCGACACAGACACGTTCTTCGGCACCGGCGAACCTGTGGCCATCGCCTGCCCGGAAATCTCTGACTGAGCCAGCGCGGCGAGGCTCGTCATCCCGAGGGCCGCGACCATGGCGGTGGATTTGCCGGCAAGTGGCATGAGGTACTTGAGTTGCATGCGAGTCTCCTGAGGGTTTGTTGTTTCTGTCGGTTCAAGCCGGCAGGCTGGTGCCGGACGAGGCCACTGAGCGCTCGGCTCACTGTGCAGCGACAACGGACAACAACAACGCTGCGAACAGGTCGGGTCACGCGCATCCTCTTCGTGAGATTAGTCACATTCGCATCCCGATGACAACGATGGTTTCACCGACACGACGCGGGCATTGCATTTCGTCACACTCAACGCCATGAGCAGAAACCACCACATCCATTCCCTGCAAACAGTTGCGGTCCTCTGCCTGTTGTCGCTTGTCTTGCTGGCATTGCCGGCGGGCGCGCAGGTGCCGAGCAATCTTTCCGTCAATGCCCAGTTGCTGGTTGCCGCACGCCAGAACGACCTGGCCCAGGTCGAGCGCGTGCTGGCTCAAGGTGCCGCACCGAACTCTCGAAATCGGATGGGCAAGACGGCGCTGTTGCTGGCTGCGGAAAAAGGCAACCCGGCGCTGGCGGCCAGAATGTTGAGCGCGGGTGCCGACGTGAACCTGGCGTCGCTGGAGCGCGTGACGCCTTTGATGGCGGCCAGCTACGTCGGGCATGCCGGGCTGGTGACGATGCTGCTGCAAGCCGGTGCGCATACGGCTCCACTCGACCAGATGAAGAAGCCGGCGGTGGTGTACGCCGCAGCGCAGGGACACAGCGCAGCGCTCGACCTGCTGCTTGCCGCGGGTGTCGACGTGAACGCGCCGTACGAACACGCGCTCACCGCGTTGATGTGGGCCGCCGGGCAAGGCCACGCCGAGACCGTTCAGCTGTTGCTGTCGCGCGGGGCACGCGCCGAGCTGCGCGACGACCGCGGCTTGACGGCGCTCGACATCGCGCGTGAGGCGAAACACCCCGCCGTGGTGGCGCTGCTGTCCAGCGTGAACTGACGCGCTGATGCGCCGTTGCGGCCGTCGGGGCTACCGAGTCTCGCGAGTCTCGCGAGTCTCCCGAGCCTTGGGCTTGTGATAGTTCCACCACGGCAACACAGAGCGCAGCGACAGCACGTCACCGCTGTCCTGTGTCTGGTAGCCGGCAATGCCGTTGACCACGGCGCGCCACGCCGGTGTGGCCAGCGCCGCCAGCAGGCTGCGCACCTGCGGCTGCGCCAGGCTGCTGTGCAGCACGACCAGAAAATACTGCTCCTGCGCCAGGGGCACGAAGCCGAGGCCGCGTGCCTGTGCTGCGGCAGCAATGCCGAAGGCCGCATCGGCGCTGCCGCTGGCCACCGCTTCGGCGGCGGCGTCGTGCGATGGCTCGACGCGCTCGAAGCCGTCGATGTGCGCTGCATCCACGCGCGCCGAAGCCAGCAATTCCTCCAGCACCACGCGGGTGCCGGTGCCGCGCTGGCGGTTCACGAACCGGAC
>JANNEI010000433.1:0-1989 GCA_031378565.1 Burkholderiales bacterium | reverse complement strand
CGGCCTTCTTCCCGATGTTTCGCGACGCGGTGCAACGCCTGCACGACGAGGCCGGCGCGCGCGTGCTCGTCATCAGCTCGACCGGCAAGCATTTCAGCGCCGGCATGGCGCTGGACACCTTCGCTGGCGACGGCCTGGGCCTGGACACCGGCAGTGCACGCGCGCGCCTGAGCTTCCAGGACAACCTGCGCAAGCTGATGGCGTGTGTGGACGTGCTGGACACCGCGCGCCTGCCGGTGCTGTGCGCGGTCCAGGGCGGCTGCATCGGCGGCGCGTTCGACCTGGCTGCCGCCTGCGACCTGCGCTACTGCACGGCCGACGCCTTCTTCTGCATCCAGGAAATCAACATCGGCATGGCCGCCGACCTGGGCGTGCTGCAGCGCTTGCCCAAGCTGATCGCGCCCAGCGTGGTGCGCGAACTGGCCTACACCGGCGAACGCCTCGGCGCGCCGCGTGCGCTGGAACTGGGGCTGGTCAACGCGGTGCTGCCCGACGCCGACGCGCTGCTGCAGCACACGCTGAAGGTCGCGGCCAGCATCGCCGCCAAGTCGCCGTTGGCGATTGCCGGCAGCAAGCTCGCGATCAACCATGCGCGCGACCACGGCACCGCAGCGGCGCTGCAGCAGATGACGCTGTTGCAAAGCGCGATCTTCGACAGCGCCGAGATGGCGCTGGCGATCGACGGCTGGAAGGAAAAAAAGGCGGGTCACTTCGACGAGCTGTCGCCGGTGCTGAACACCTGAGCACGGCGCTGCCCTCCCCACCCTCTCCCAGAGGGAGAGGGAGACATGCAAACCGGTCAGCGAATCGCCACCGGGTTGATCATCGACTGCACCGCGCCCTGGTACTTGTTCTGGCCCAGCACGAACATGAACTCCCAGGCCTTGTCCTTGGCCAGTTCAGCGGTGTCGATGTTTTCAAGAATGTAGGTGCCGCTCATCGGCAGCAGGATCTGGTGCACCTCGAACACACCGCCGTCCTTGTCGCCCTTCTTCTCGAACGGAATCACCTCCAGGCCCCAGGTGTCGGCCCCGATCGCGACGACGCCTTTCGACACCAGGTAACGCGCGCCCTCGCGGCCCAGGCCGGGTTCGACCGAACCGTAGCGCTTCGGGTCTTTCTCGATCAGGCTCAACCAGCCGGTGTGGAAGATCACCACGTCGCCCTGTCGAATCTCGACGCCCTGCTTCTTGGCCACGGCATCGATCTCGGCCTGGTTGAACGCTGTGCCTTCCTTGACGACATCGACGCCGAAATGCGCCGCCATGTCGAGCAGCACGCCGCGCGCCACCATCGGCGGCACCTTGTCTGCCCCCAGCTTCTTCAGCCCGCCGATGGTCGCGAACTCGCTCCATTTCAGGCCGTTGTAGTAGCGGTCGCCGACTCCTATGTGGCCCAGGCCGTCGAGCTGTGTGCCGATGCCGGTCCAGCAGTTCAGGATGTCGTCGTTGTATGTGGTGTGGGTGTTGCCCAGGCCTTCGGCCGAGCCGACCTGCCCCGGCTGAACGATGTAGATGGCGCAGGTGCGCGGCGGGAACGCCGGCGTGGTGGTGTTCACCGTGATGCCCAGCGAATACACCTTGCCGGTCTTGATGAGCTTGGAAGCCGCCAGGGCGGTGGCTGGCGTCATGTAGTTGGCGGCACCGATCTCGTCAGCGGCACCCCATTTGCTGGGGTACCACGCGGTCTGCGCGGTCGCCGCGAAGCTCAGTGCAAGGGCGGCCGCGCCGATCAAACCAGTCTTGATTGATTTCATGTCGTCTCCTGTGGGTGAATGGCAGTGGATGACCGGGTCGCGCGCTCGATGTAAGCGCACGCGCGCCGGGTCGGCTCGGGGGGGGTGGGGTGGTGCCCCGCAGTCCGCCTTCGCTCGTGGCGAATGCGTCGGATGGAAATCATGGCAGTGCGCGCAACAGGCGCTTGAGGAGCTTGCCGTTGGCATTGCGCGGCAGTGGGTCACGGCTCCAGGTGATGCTCTCGGGCACCTTG
>JANNEI010000420.1:0-1551 GCA_031378565.1 Burkholderiales bacterium | reverse complement strand
AGCATCTCGTCGCGCATCGTCAGCAGGCACGACGGCTCCAGCCCGACGATGGCGATGCCGCGCTGCGCGAACGGCAGCAGCGCGGCCAGCAGTTCGCTTGCCTTGGAGTGCGCGCGCGCTGTCATGCCCGCTGCCAGGTAGGTGCGGCCACAGCAGAGTTGGCCGTCGTCTTTCGTGGCGACGTGCACCGCGTAGCCGCCGGCCTGCAGCACGCGCACGGCGGCGTGGGCGTTTTCGGTTTCGAAGTGGCCGTTGAAGGTGTCGACGAACAGCACCACCGATTTCGGTGACGCCAGCGCCTCGTCTCGCGTGGCCAGATTCAGGCGCGGTGCAAGTTGCCAGAAGGTGTCGCTTCGCCATGTCGGCAGGCTTCGCTTCGCCGACAAGCCCAGCCAATGCTTGCTCAGCGCCGCCGCGCCCGGCAGCGTGTCGCGCAGGTTCATCAGCCAGGGCACGCGGCTGGCAGCGCGCGCGTAATCGGGCAGGTGCGCGATCAGGCGGTCGGTCAGCGTGAAGCCGTGGCGCGCCTTGTCGTGGGCGGTGAATTCGAGCTTCATCTTCGCCATGTCGACACCGGTCGGGCAGTCGCGTTTGCAGCCCTTGCAACCGACACACAGATCCATCGTCTCGCGCACCGCGTCGCTGGTGAAGGCGTCCTCCCTTGCGATGCCTTCGAGCTGCCCCGACAGCGCCAGGCGCAGCGTGTTGGCGCGACCGCGCGTCAGGTGTTTTTCATCGCGCGTGACGCGGTAGCTGGGGCACATGGTGCCGGCGTCGAACTTTCGGCAGTGGCCGTTGTTGTTGCACATCTCGACCGCTTTGGCGAAGCCGCCGCTGCTGTCGCCGCCGCTGCCGGGCGCTGAGATCTGCTCAGTGACCGGGTCGTTCTGCACGTTCCACGCCGACCAGTCGAACACCGGCTTCAGCGCGATGGTCTTGTAGCCCGGCGGGTAGCGGAACAGACTGGCGTCGTCCATCTTCGGCGGGTCGACGATGCGATTCGGACTCAGCAGGTTCAGCGGATCGAGGTGCTGCTTGATCGCGCGAAATGCCTCGTCGACGCGCGGCCCGAACTGCCAGCGTATCCACTCGCCGCGGCACAGCCCGTCGCCGTGCTCGCCGCTGTAGGCACCCTTGAACTGGCGCACCAGCGCGCTGGCTTCCTCGGCGATGGCGCGCATCTTCGCGGCACCGTCCCGCCGCATGTCGAGGACCGGCCGCACGTGCAGGGTGCCGACCGACGCATGCGCGTACCAGGTGCCGCGGCTGCCGTGCTTGCGGAACACTTCGGTCAGCGCGTCGGTGTAGTCGGCCAGGTGCACCAGCGGCACGGCGCAGTCTTCGATGAAGCTGACCGGCTTGCCGTCGCCCTTCAGGCTCATCATGATGTTGAGGCCCGCCTTGCGCACTTCCCACAGCGCCTTCTGCGATGCGTCGTCAGCCATCTGCACCACGCTGCCGGGCAGGTTCAGGTCGCCCATCAAGTCGACCAGTTGCGTCAGCCGGCTGACCAGCGCCGCCTTGTCGTCGCCGCTGAACTCGACCAGCAGA
>JANNEI010000370.1:0-1576 GCA_031378565.1 Burkholderiales bacterium | reverse complement strand
AAGGCCACGTGAAAGCCGCAGACGAAGAAGCCGATGCTGAGCAAGCGGAAGTTGCGGTCGGCCAGCGCGGTGCGAACCGCCTGGCCGGTGGTCTGCGGCTTCACCGAGGCAGTTGCGGTGCCGGCCGCGCTGTCGCCAAGTCTTGGGCTGCCGCGCAGCACCCAGGCGGCGGGCAGGGCCAGCAGGGTCAACACCGCGAGCGCCTGCATGGCCGTGACCCAGCCGGCGGCCACGGTGATGGCCCCGGCCAGCGGCGCGAAGATGAACTGCCCGAACGAGCCGCCGGCGTTGACGATGCCGGTGGCCATGCCGCGCTTCTCGGGCGGGATCAAACGCGCGGTGGCCGCCATCAACACCGACGGCCCGGCCATGCCGGCACCGCCCGCGGCCAGCACGCCGATGGCGAAGATCAGCCCGACCGTGGTCGTCATGAAGGGCACAAGCGCCGTGCCCAGCGCCACCAGGATGACGCCGGTGAACAGCACGCGGCCGGGGCCGACACGGTCGGCCACCATGCCGGCAAACGGCTGCGTCAAGCCCCACCAGAGCTGGCCGAAAGCGAACGCCAGGCTGATGCTGGCCAAGCCGAGGCCGGTGCTGGTGTTGAGTGTGTTCAGGAACAGGCCCATCGACTGGCGCACACCCATCGTCAGCGCGAAGGTGCCCGCTGCGGCCAGCAGCACGAGGCCCACGCCGGGTGCCAGGCTGAAGGCCGCCCGGCCGGCAGAGGTCGAAGATGCAGACGTGTCATTCATAGGCGTTGTCTGTGTGGGTTTGTGCCAGCAGGCGCAGGCAATCGCCGAGCAGCGTGTGCAACTCGGCGACCTTGGCGACACCCAGCCGATCGTTGAGCGCAAGCTGCGCCTGCTTCCAGGCGCGCTGCGCCTCGATGCGCTTCTCGTGCCCGGCCGAGGTGACGGTCACGCTGCGGCTGCGGCCATCGCTGCCCGGCCCCACCAACACCCAGCCAGCAGTCACCAGCGGCTGCAGGTTCCGCGTCAGCGTGGAGGCGTCCATCTGCATGCGCGCAGCCAGTTCACCCGGGCGCAGCGGGCCCAGCTTGTCGACATGGGCCAGCAATGAATACTGCGTTGTCTTCAAACCGGCGGCGCGGACGAAAGCGTCGAAGTGCTGGCTGACACGACGGGTGGCTTGCCGCAGCAACAAATTGCTGCAGCCCTGCGGAGCCATCGATGTAGTGGATAGAGAGCGCACAATTTCAATTGTAGCTACAATTTTTGCATCTGCAACTTTCAAGGCCAGCCATGACAAGCACTCCCGACACCGCCGAGGTACTGGCCCGCTGGGAAGCCGACGAAGCCGGCGTGCGTCGGCGAATGGCCCCGGCTGGCGTCGCACGCGCCGACCAGGTGGCGGGCAAGACCGGCATCCAGGTGTTTGAGGCGATGTTCTCGGGCGACCTGCCGAGCCCGCTGTTCGGCGAAACGCTGGGTTTCCTGCCCGTCGAGATCGAGGCGGGCCGCGCGGTGTTCCAGGGCCGGCCGCAGCGCTGCCACTACAACCCGCTGGGGACAGTGCACGGCGGCTGGTTCGCCACCCTGCTCGACTCGGCCGT
>JANNEI010000369.1:0-12647 GCA_031378565.1 Burkholderiales bacterium | reverse complement strand
ATTCGCCGGCCGCGCGGTCGTCGCTCCAGAGTTCGACGCTGATGGCCGTCCCCATGATCGCCTCTTCGCGCTTCATCCAGCCCGCGCTTTGCACGGCCGCGAACATGCCGGGCATGAAGCTGCGAACAGGGTGGCTGGCCTTGGAAATGCCGAACATGGAGGCGGTCGATCCTTGAGACGTGCCGGGCCGGTGGCGGATGGATACAAGTACTTGGCCCCACCTCCCTACGCAGATCACGTGCCCGTCGCTGGCGTCCTTAGAAGCTGTGCGAAAGCGCCCATATTTGTTAAGCGAATCGATTTGTTCGCGCGTCTTCAATCGCAAGCCGACCGCTTTTCGGCGGGACTGCGAGCAGATGCGTCAGATGTGAGCGTTGGCAACGGCGGGCCGATTGCCAACTGCGTCACGCATGACGCTGGAGGGGGTCGGCTGGGGCGATCTGCAACGCGATGACGTGTGCATCACAGCCGGATTCGATTGAGCTGCGCAGATGGCCGCGGCGCGCACAACTTGAAGTGCCAGTGCCGACTTCTATCCTTGCAATAATTTCTATCTCTCGTGGCACTTTCCGAAGGCAGCCTTGGCCAAGCACGTGCAACTCGTTCCGACCGACCGGTCGGAGTTGAGCGCGGGACAGGACTACGGCGTCAAGTCGGCCTCGACCTGGAGACTGGCCGACCTGTCCACCAAGCACGCTTTTCTCAGGGACTGCGTCGGCTGGGGGAACATGCCGGTGCACATGGTCAAGAGCGACCTCGAGAACGGCACCTTGGTTTCTCTTGACGTCGAGGACCTGCTGCCTGCGGGTTTCTCGCTCACGATGGCGGCGTTCCACCAGTCCTCTGAACCGCCGGGGCCTGCAGGCAGGTGGCTTGTCGACGACCTCAAGGCACGCTTTGCTAACGACGAGATGAAGTGAAAGACTCTCCAGCCGGGGCGACGGTGGCCTGGTGCACGGTCTCGACGAAGGTCTGACTTCAAAGGAGAACAGTCACGCAGTTGACTGAGGCCATGGACGCCTTTCTTCGGTCGATCGCAGCCCACGCCAGGAGCGGCCAGTGCTCGCAAGCCAGCGTTCAAATCACGCGTTGCAGGACTGCTGCGGCAAAGACAACGAACGCGACCCAGGCCACTGTGAACGCCACGGTTCTGGCCATGAAGAGCCCAAGGCCACTGACGTGGATGACGGCATGAACGACACGGGCATAAAAGTAGACGGCGGCACAACTCTCGGTCACGCCGTTGGACACGTCCGTTGCGTTGGCAATCAGCACAACGGCTGCGTACGGCGCGAAACTCTCGACCGCGTTCAGGTGAGCCCGGTTGGCGCGGTTCACCCAGTCGGGCAGCGAAGATGTAGGTGCCGATTTGTAGTCGGACGGGGTCGGAATCCCACGCGAGGACACGTAACCGACGACGACGGGAATCCAGAGAACGCCTGTGAGGATCGAGGTCATCAACAGATAGAGAAGCTCGGTCTTCATGATGAACTCCGGTAACGGGACGAGGAGACGCTTTGCCGCAGCCTGCTGTGATTTCGCGCGCAAGCTATGGTAACCTGCATGTTCCATGAATGCACTAGACGCCTTGGGCAATCCGATCCGCCGCGAGATTCTGATTGAACTGCGCCGCACGCCCATGCCGGTTGGAGCTCTCGCAGAGCGATTCTCGATCAGCCGGCCGGCGGTTTCGCGGCACCTGCGCGTTTTGCAGGACGCCGGGCTGGTCGTTCCCAACGAGCGCGGCGCGCAGAACATCTACGCTGTTCGAGTTCAGGGTTTTCGCGCTGTTCAGGCGTTCATCGACAGCTTCTGGGATGTGGCCTTGTCACAGCTGGAGCAGTTGGCGAAGCGATGATCGTCAAGAGTGTTGTCCTTCCCTGCGATCCCCGACGCGCGTTCGTCCTTTTCACCGAGCACGCCGGGCTGTGGTGGCCCGCCGGACTGCGCCACACCAGGGATGCGAGCAGCACGATTCGCATGGAGGCGACCGGCCGGTTTTTCGAGCGCTCGACCGACGGAACCGAGGTGGAGTTGGGTGTGGTTCATCTGTTTGAAGTCGCGAGTTGTTTGCAGCTCGACTGGTATCCTGGAACGGGCCAGGAGGCTCCTACCAGAGTAGAAGTCACGTTCGAGGCAGTTGACGGCGGGACCTGTGTGACCGTCCATCATGGCCCCGGCCCGGCGGGTTCAGTTGCGTTTGCCCGCAACGCCTCAGCCTATGAGCGGTCTTGGGCTGCCGTGCTGGCTGCACTGGCCGGCCAGACTTGAGTTCAGCTTGAGATGGCGTAACGCGTACGTTACGATGAGCGAATGAAGGAATTCGCCTCAAGGACCACCGTCCAGGCTTGACCCGAAACTGTCTGGCGCATCGTCACTGACGCGCCAGGGTATTGCAGTTGGAACACGACAGTTTCACGCGTCGACGGTCGAATCGCCTTGGGGCTCGCGCCGCTGATCACCAAGTCGATCCCCGATCTGCAACCCGCATTCGATGAGTTTGCCGCGTGCTCGAAGGCACGCGCCGAAAGGAGCTGAACGTGACGACAAAACCGGCTGCGATGGGCGGCACACCGGAGGCACCCTGGGAGTTGAAAACGCCTCCAGGGACGGCGCACTACCAGGCTTGGCGCGACCCCACGCTGGACCCACCGGCGCTTGTGGTGCAGGTCGGCAAGACGCAACTGCGCTACCACCTGTCCTGCATTGACGATCTGCATGCCATGCTCAAGGCACGTGGCGACTGGATGCTGCTCGGCAGCGCCGATGAGCAGAAGGCTGCCGCCGAGGGCACGGTCGAGGCTTGGGGTCGAGCGGTCAGCAACCCGGTCACGGGCTGGTACGGCATCAAGAAGGGACTGCGCGGGCGCTTTGGAATGTATGTGCCGCCGGTGCTGGAAGTCTTGGGCCTGGCCGTGGTCGAGCACAACCCCAAGAACAATCGCATGCGAGCGAAGTAGCGGAACCGGACTCGATCGAACGGACGGAATTGCGGCACCACCGAAAAGGCGTCTGGCGAATCGACGTCCAAGCGGCGTCGCGCTTGAGCGCCGCCCACGTCCAGACCGCGCCGGCCAGGTCGACGGCACCGAAGAGCAGCGGCTCAGCTGGCCAGAGGCCGCTGGCCACCAGCACCGCAAACACCACGATCACGCTGGCTCGCGTGGCCACAGTCCACGCGAGAAAGGCGCGCAGCCCGTGTCTCGCGGCCAGCATGGTGAGTTCGCGCGAACAATCGAGCCCGCCTGGCGTCACGCTCTCGCCGCCGCCAGGGCTGCCGCCAGGCCGGCGCGGTCGTAGGGCTTGAGCAGCAGCACCGGCGTGATGCCGTCGCCGACGACATGCGGTGCCAGCGCGCTGCCGGTGGCGAAGACGATGCGCAACTCGGCCTGGATTCCCCGGGCCTGCGCCGCGAAAACGTCACCCGACATTCCGGGCAGACCCAGGTCGGTCACCAGCACATCGACCGGTGTTGCGCGCAGCATCGCCATCGCCTCCTCGGCGCTGCCGGCACCCGCCACCGTGTGGCCAAGGTCTTGCAGCAGCTCGGTGGTGCTCGAGCGAATTCGCTCGTTGTGCTCGACCAGCAGCACGCGCAGCGCACTGCCCTTGCCGGCGCTCATGGCCAGCACATCGAGCGGCGGTGTGGACAGTGAAGCAGCATCACCGTGCAACGCGCGGTGGGCCAGCACGTGGCGCAGCCGTCGTGCCAGCGACTCGCGCGTGTACGGTTTGGGCAGCAGTTCGACCCCCTCTTCCAATCTGTCGCCGTAGGTGATCACGTTCTGCGTGTAGCCCGACGTGAACAGCACCACGATGCCGGGCAGGCGCTGCCTGGCGATTCGCGCCAGCTCCAGGCTCTTCAGCGTGCCCGGCATCACTACATCGGTGAACAGCAGGTCGATCGGCACGCCGCTCTCGATCACCGTCAGCGCACTCGCGGCGTCCTTCGCCTTCAGCACGCGGTAGCCGAGTTCGAGCAGCAGGTCGACCACCGTCGCGCGCACACCTTCGTCGTCTTCCGCCACCAGGATCGTCTCGCTGCCGCCGACCACCGGCCCGCCGTCGCTCAGCACCACGATGTCTTCGACGCGCTCGGTACGCGGCAGGTAAAGCTCCATCGTCGTGCCCACGCCGAGCTGGCTTCGAGCCTCGACATGCCCGCCCGACTGCTTGACGAAGCCGTACACCATCGACAAACCCAGCCCGGTGCCGCTGCCGACCGGCTTGGTGGAAAAGAAGGGCTCGAAGACCTGCGCCATCACCTCCGCCGTCATGCCGCTGCCGGTGTCGGTGACGGCCAGCCGGACGTAGTCGCCGGGCAGCACGTCGACACGGCGTTTTGCATACGCCGCGTCGAGCGCCACGTTGCTGACGGTCAGGGTCAACTTGCCATGGCCCTTCATCGCGTCGCGGGCGTTAATGGCCAGGTTCAGCACTGCGTTCTCGATCTGCGTCGGATCGATCAGCGCGTTCCACGGCGCGCCTGACACACCGGTCTCTGTCTCGATCTCGATCTCGATGGACTCGCCGACCGCGCGCCGAATCATGTCCTCCATGGCCAGCACGAAGCTCCCGACGTTAACCACTTTCGGCTCCAGCGCCTGGCGGCGGCTGAAGGCCAGCAACTGCGCCGCGAGCTTGGCACCGCGCCGCACTGCGTCCTGCGCGCTGGCCAGGCGCTGCTCGATTTTTTCATTGCCGGCGGCGTGTTTGCCCATCAGCTGCAGGTTCGCGGAGATCACCTGCAGCAGGTAGTCGACGTCGTGCGCGACGCCGCCGGTGAGCTGCCCCACCGCCTCCATTTTTTGCGACTGGCGCAGCTGCTCCTGCGTGGCCTGAAGGTCGGCCGCCGCCAGCTTTTCGGCCGTGATGTTGCGGCCACTGGCGTAGACCAGCGAATCCTCCGGCACGGCGGCCCACGACACCCAACGGTAGCTGCCGTCCTTGTGGAGGCTGCGGCTTTCGTAGATCGGCAGCACGTCGGCGCTGGCCGTGACCAGCGCCGCGCGGTCTGCCTGCCGAACGTCGGCGTGGCTGAAGTCGAGGTGGTGGCGGCCCACCACCTCGTCCGGGTGCCAGCCGAGCATCGTCGTCCAGGCTTCGTTCGCAGCCCGGATGACGCCATCGGTGCCGACGATGACTTGCAAGTCGCGCGAATTCTTCCAGGCCAGATTGCGCTCGCGCGCCTGCTGATCGACCCGTGCTGCGAGCGTCACGTTCAAGTGGGTCAAGGCTTCGCGGGCCGCATGCTGATCCTCGATGTCGGTGGTCGTGCCGACCCAGCGCACGATCTGCCCATCGGCCCCGCGCACGATGGCGGCGCGGGTGTCATGCCAGCGGTACACACCGTCAGCCCGCCTGAGCCTGAATTCCGCTTGAAAGACGGTGCCGGACGCCATGGCTGCTTGCCAAAGCCGCATCCCTTCCAACAGGTCGTCAGGGTGCACCGCGCGGGCCCAGGCGGTACCCTCCAGCGTCCCGTCGGGCACACCGCAATACTCGTAGGCGCGGTCGTTGAACCACTCCATCTGCCCCACGCCACTCGCAGTCCAGACGTGGTGCGGAACCGATTGGGCAAGCATTCGGAACTGCATTTCGCTGGTGCGCAGCGTCTGCTCGGCGAGCACGCGGTCTGTCACGTCTTCGAACACGCCGACCATTCGCAGTGCCTGCCCCGCCGCCACCGGTGCCGACTCGGTGACGCTTCTGACCCAGCGGAGCGCACCGCCGGGCAACACCACGCGGTAGGTGGTTTCGAGCGGCAGCACGTTGGCCACCAACGCCGCCGCCTCGGTGCGAACCCGTTCCACGTCGTGCGGATGCATGCGGCCGAACAGGTCGTCGGCGTGCAGGTCTTCGCCCGGCCCGAAACCGTAGATCAGCCGCGCCCGCGCCGACATGATGACCGCGTTCGTGCCGGTATCCCACTCGAACGTGCCCAGCGAAGTGATGGCCACGGCGGTCAGCAGGCGCGTCTCGCTGACCCGCAATTCGTGCTCGGCACGGGCGCGTTCCAGCGCATCCCAGGCGCGCGCAGCCACGTCTTCCATCAGTGCCACATCGCCAGGCGACCAGTGCCGCAACGAGACCGCATTGACGTACATCGCGGCTCGAAAGCGGCCGTCGCGGAGCAACGGCACGGCCACGAACGAGCTCACCGAAAGCGCCGCCCAGTTCGCCGGGTTGTTGGCCAGGTCGGCCGCCACGTCGTCACACACCACCGTCAGCCCGCGGCGCATGCGTGCAATGTTGCCGGCGCCGAAATGCAGCACCGGCGCGCTGCCGATGATCGGTTCGACGCCATCGGCATAGCCACCCTGGAAGGTGACGGTCGCGTCGTCGGCCTGGATCTGGCCGAACCCGACGCGGTTGGCGTGCAGATGCAGCCCCAGTTCCTCGGCAGTGGCGGCCAGCACGGCCAGCGGCTCGGGCAGGCCGCGCAACCGGTCCGACAGGCGCAGCAGGAAGGCCTGGCGCTGTTCGGCCGACTTTTGCTCGGTAATGTCCACCGAGGTGCCGGCGAAGCGCGCCGGCGCGCCGTGCGCATCGAGCACGACGCGGCCACGCGCGGATATCCAGTGGATCGACGCGTTCGGGTGAACGATGCGGTATTCGCTTGAAAATGGTGCGCCGTCCCCGAGCGCGGAATCAACGGCCGACTGAACTCCCGGCAAGTCCTGTGGAAGGATGGCTTTCAAGTACTCGGCGAGCGGTGCGCCGGTGGCCGCCAGGTCCGCATCAAACGCATAAATGCGCGCGTAGTTCGCGTCGCCATAGACCAGGTCGGTGACCAGGTCCCAGTCCCAGGTGCCCACCACGCCGGAGGCACTCAGTGCGACCGCAAGCCGGTCCTCAACGACAGCGAGCAGCTGGGCAGCGTGCCTGGCCTCACTGATGTCGCGCCCGATCGCGACGAACCGCTCATCTCGGCCGGCCGCGCCGGGCAGCGCGGAAATCACCACATCCCACCATTTGGGCGTGCCCTTGTGCGTGGCACACAAGCCCTCGAAGCGGCCCGTGCCGCCGGCGCGTGCCGTGGCCAGTGCCGCGCGCGCCGCGTCCTGCTCGGCCCCGGTCCAGGCGCGCACAAACGACCTGCCGATGAGCGTCGAGACGTCGTCAATCTCCAGCCCCTCGATCCCGCCCGGACTGATGGACCGGGTGCGCCCTTCGAGGTCCAGCACGACGATGCTGTCGCGGCTCGAATTCAGGATCAGCGTATTGAGGCTGCGGGCGTCTCGCAGGGCGTCTTCGGCCCGGCGTGCTTCGGTGATGTCGCGCGAGACCGAGAGCAGGCTCTGCGGCCGGCCGTCGGCACCCAGGATCGGCGTGACCTGCACGTCCCACCACTTCGGCGTGCCCGCCGTCGTGCTGCCGAGCGCGACGAAGTGGCCGAGGCCGCCGGCCCTGGCGGCCGCAACGGCCTCCTTCGCCTGGGCGTTCCCCTCGTGGCGCCAGAAATCCGTCCAGGCACAACCGCGGATCGCGTTGAAGTCGCTCACCTCCATCAGGCGCTGACCGCGCTCGCTCATGAAGGTCAGTTTCGCATCGAGATCGAGCACCTTGATGCAGTCGCCCGAGGCGGCCAGCACACTGCGCAGGAACGCTGCGTCGGCCTGCTGCGCGGCGATCACTTCGCGCTCACGGGTGATGTCGCGCACGCGCTTGACGAAGCCGAGATGCGCGCCCGCGCCATCGCGCAAGGGCAGCATCTCGCTGTGCCCCCAGAACAGTGTGCCGCCCTTGCGCAGGTGCCAGCGTTCATCGTCGGCACGCCCGGTTTCGAGCGCGCATTGCATCTCGTTGGCGGCGCGGTGGTTCGCCAGGTCCTGGGGCGTGAACATGCAGTCGGCCGAAGTGCCGAGCATGTCCTGCGCCGACCAGCCGAAAGCGTTCTCGGCACCGCGGCTCCAGGCGGTGACACGGCCCTCTCGATCCGTCTCGATCGTGACCGCATCGCCCTGACTGTCGAAAGTTGAACGGCGACCCTGCGTTGCTTCCGCTGCGTCGCGGTGCGGTACAGCAAGGCCGGGCTTCTTTTCAGTCGTCATGTCACCGCCCTCCCGGCCCCTGCATCACGCCGCTCAGGCTCGCACTGTTTACGGTCTGAATGTGATGTGTTTGCATTGGCAAGTATCGCCTGCCCATGCCGCACCGGTTTGCACACAGGGTGCTGTGCCGGGGTGGCGCAGAATCCGCACGAACCCACACGAATCCACCGCGATTGCCAGCCATGCGAGTGCTCTATGTCGAAGACCAGGCCGACGTCCGCGAACTGATCGTGCTGCTGCTCGAAGAAGAAGGGCTGTCGGTGGTGGCGTGCGCCTCGGCCGAGGCCGCGCAAGCCGCATTCGCCATCGGCCGGTTCGATATCCTGGTGACCGACGTGAGCCTGCCGACGATGCTCGGCACCGAGCTGGCCACCCGTCTGCAACGCGGCCGCCCCGACCTGTGGGTGGTGTTCTGTTCCGGCTATTCGATGCGGGACGGCCTGAGCGCCTGGGGGCCCAGGGCGCGGTCGCTGATAAAGCCGTTCGAGGCCGACGAGTTGCACGCCTTGATGGCAGAAGTTCGCGCCAGCGCCGACTCCGCCTGAGTCCAGACCGCCTCGGTTTCGGCCCCACCACCTCGCCACCCACCTTTCCCCACGCCCGCATGACCGACCTTTCCGCCTTCGCCATCACGAAGAAGTGGCCCGCCCGACACCCCGACCGGATTCAGCTTTATTCGCTGCCCACACCGAACGGTGTGAAGGTGTCGATCGCGCTGGAAGAAACCGGCCTGCCGTACGAGCCGCACCTGGTGCGCTTCGACAGCAACGACCAGTTGTCGCCGGAGTTCATGTCGCTCAACCCCAACAACAAGATCCCGGCCATCCTCGACCCGAACGGGCCGAACGGCCAGCCGCTGGCGCTGTTCGAGTCGGGTGCCATCCTTATCTATCTGGCCGAGAAGTCAGGCCGGCTGATGCCGGCGGATGCGGCCGGCCGCTACGAGACGATTCAGTGGCTGATGTTCCAGATGGGCGGCATCGGCCCGATGTTCGGCCAGCTCGGCTTCTTCCACAAGTTCGCCGGCAAGGACTACGAAGACAAGCGCCCGCGCGACCGTTATGCGGCGGAATCGAAGCGGCTGCTCGGCGTGCTGAACCAGCGCCTGGCCGACCGCACCTGGATCATGGGCAACACCTATTCCATCGCCGACATCGCCACCTTTCCGTGGGTCAACAACCTGATCGGTTTCTACGGCGCGGGCGATCTGGTGGGCATCGCCGACTTCCCGAATGTGTTGCAGGCGCTTGGCGCGTTTCTGGCGCGCCCGGCCGTCATCAAGGGACTGGCCATTCCCAAACGCGATTGAGTTTTGGGGCGCACGCTCAGGCCAGCGCATCCAGGGCTGGTTGCGCGGCTGACGGCGCGCTTCAATCCTTCGCCGCTGCGGTCTTGACCTTGGCCACCGGCACGTCCTGATGCAGCGTGCGGCGCGCGAATAGCCACTGGCCGTCGACGCGCCGCAGCTCGTCTTCATAGCTGGCGGTGAACGGGATGTGCGCGCGCGCTGGTGCCGCCCTCGATGGCGATCACCTGTCCGGTGAAGTGCTTGCCAACGTCGGACGCTGGATGGCGAAGTTCGCAAGCTCGCTCGCGATCACGCGCACGCCGGCTTCGATGCGCTCGGCCGGAATCGATGAGTAGCCGATGCGAATGTAGTGTCGCGGCCGCCGCGAACCGGCAAAGAACACGTCGCCGGGTTCCACCACCACTCCCTGTGCGTAAAGCCGAGCCACCAGATCGCGCGTATCGACACCGGTGCCGGCGCTGACCCACAAGGCCGAGCCCCCTTGCGCGGACACCGGCTTCAAGCCCGGCGCGTGTTGCGCCAGCGCCGCGCGCAACGCCTGCGCGCGGTCGCGGTAGGCGATGTTGAGCCGGCGCACGAAAGCTTCCTGATGACCATGGGCGATGAAACTGGCCGCGACTTGCTGGTTGTTGGTCGGCACATGGCGCATCATCAATCGGCGCAGTGCGCGCAGTTCGCGAATCAACTCGGCGGGTGCCACCACATAGCCCAGGCGCAGACCGTGCGCCAGCGTCTTGGACAGGCTGCCCAGGTAGACCACGCGCGACTGTGTGTCCAGGCTCTTCAGGGCCGGCGTCGGATGGCCCGAGAAATTCAGCTCGCTCTCGTGATCGTCCTCGATGACGATGAAGTCGTCGCGCTGCGCGCGCGCCAGCAGGTCCATGCGCCGCTGCAGCGGCATCGTCACCGTGGTCGGGCACTGGTGGCTCGGCGTCACATAGACATAGCGGCACTTCGACAGGCCAACGCCGATCACCAGGCCCTGTTCGTCAACCCGCAGCGGCTTGACCTGGCGCGTGCGCAGAAGAAAGTTGTTGCGCGCGTCGGGGTAGCCCGGGTTCTCGATGCCCACGCTGGTGCTCGGCCCGAGCAGCAACGTGGCGAGCAAAAAGGTGGCTTGCTGCGCGCCGGTGGTGACCAGGATTTCGTCGCGTTCGACCCAGATGCCGCGCGCCGGCAGCAGGCGGCGATGAATCTGCTCCACCAGCGACTCGTCGTCGCGGTCGATGTGGTCGGGTGCCCAGCGTCGCAGGGCGCGCGCCTGCAGCGACTCGAGCACGCATTCGCGCCAGTCGGCGCTGGGGAAAAGAGTTGCATCGAACTGCCCGTAAATGAACGGATAGGGCTGCTGCTGCCAGTCGCTGGGCTTGACGATATTGCGTTGCTCGGACGGCTTGAGCTTCAGGCGCTCGGCCCAGCGCACGCCAGCGTGCTGCGGTGTGGCGTCGGCCCGCTGACGCGCGCCCAGGTAGGTCGCCTGCAGACGGTCGCTGACGAAAAACCCGCTGCGTGCGCGGCCGACGATCAGGCCCTTGTCGACCAGCGCCTGCAGCGCCAGCGTCACCGTGGTGCGCGACATTCCCAGGTGCTGGGCCAGCAAGCGGCTCGACGGCAGGGCTTCGCCCGGCGACAGGAAGCCCTCCATCACCGAGTGCACCAGCATGTCGCGCAACTGCCCTTGCAGGGTGCGCGCACCGCCTTCGAAGCGACGAAACAGGCGCCGCCACATCAGGTCGCTGGTGCGTGCGCGGCGCGTCATGTTCGCTGTTGCTCAGGGTGAACCCGGTGGTATCTGGACTGACGGATTCATCATATCTGGTCTTAACCCGAGTCGGGCCGCATCGCTATCGTTCGCACTCGGCATGAGCTTTGTCCCACCGGAGAAACTTCACCATGAAAAAGCTTTTCAAACGGCCCTGCCCGAGGTGGCGCGCGCCGCAGCAACCGCCGCCTGGCGCGACCACGCCGAAGTGGTGCTGTGCAGCACGCGCGAGGAAGCCGTAGCGGTCAGCGACGAGTACGCCTGCGAGCATGTGCAGGTCATGACCAGCGACCTCGACTGGTGGCTGGCCCATCTCACCAACTACGGCTCGCTCTTCCTCGGCGAAGAAACCACCGTGGCCTACGGCGACAAATGCAGCGGCCCGAACCACATCCTGCCCACGCGCGGTGCGGCGCGCTACTCGGGCGGGCTGTCGGTGGGCAAGTTCATCAAGACCGTCACCTGGCAGCGCCTGACGCGCGGTGCCTCGCGCGAAGTGGGCCAGGTCGCGGCGCGCATCTCGCGCCTCGAAGGCATGGAAGGCCATGCGCGCACCGGCGACGTGCGCCTGCACAAGTACTTCCCGCAAGAGACCTTCGAGTTGGGCACCCTGGGCGGGCACCAGCGTTGAGGCCGTGGTGATGAGCACGGCGCGTCTCGAACTCGACCTGACGAAGCAGGAGCCGATCCCGCAGGCGGGCGTCGACGCTGCGCTGGCGCTGATGGCCAGCGGCAAGCTGCACCGCTACGGCGAAACAGGCGGCAAGCCGAGCGAGGTGTCGGCCCTGGAAGCAGAGTTTGCCCGCGAGCTGGGCGTCAGGTATTGCGTGGCGATGAACTCGTGCGGCTCGACGATGTTCGTGGCACTCAAAGCCGCGGGCGTGAAGCCGGGCGACGCGGTGCTGTCGAACTGCTTCACGCTGGCACCCGTGCCCGGTGCCATCGCCCACGCCGGTGCGCGGCCGGCGCTGGTCGATGTGACAGACGACTGCACCATCGACCTGGCCGACCTCGACCGCAAGGCCGCAACCAGCGGTGCCGGGACCCTGCTGCTGTCGCACATGCGCGGCCACATCTGCGACATGAAAGCGCTGCTGGCGATCTGCCGCCGCCACGGCGTGCAGGTCATCGAGGACTGCGCTCACACGATGGGTGCCGCCTGGGCCGGCCGCGCCACCGGCATCTGGGGCCGCGCGGGCTGCTTCAGCCTGCAAAGCTACAAGCACGCCAACAGCGGCGAAGGCGGCCTGCTCGCCACCGACGACGACGACATCGCTGCGCAGGCGATCCTGTTTTCAGGCAGCTACATGCTCTACGGCTCGCATCTCGCGCGGCCGGCCGACGCGGTCTTCGAGCGCTGGAAGTACCTGACGCCGAACTTCAGCCTGCGCATGAGCAACCTCGCCGCTGCCGTCGCGCGGCCGCAGCTCGGCGCGGTGCTGGCCGAGCGCTGCGCACGCTGGAACCAGCGCTACGCCTGGATGGCGGCGGCCCTCGACGGCACGCCGAATCTGCGCCTGCC
>JANNEI010000367.1:0-3266 GCA_031378565.1 Burkholderiales bacterium | reverse complement strand
CTTGGCGGGCCGAACGATGTGGGCGTCGACGCCTGGGAGTTGCAAGGCCGCTGGATACCCACGACCTCGGTCGACCAGTACGCCGCCACCCTGCTCGGGTGGTTCGGTGCCAGCGAGACGCAACTCGACGCCGTGCTGCCGAACCTCAGGAATTTCGGCGCAGCGCGAAGGCTGGCCTTCCTGTGAACCCGCCCGGGTCAGCGGCCTGAGATCCCGATCAGCTCGACCTCGAACTGAAGCACCGCGTTGGCCGGAATCGAGCCACCGCCTGCGCCGCGCTCGCCGTAGGCGATGGCTGATGGACAGGTCAGCTTTGCCTTGCCGCCGACCTTCATGCGCTGCACGCCTTCGGTCCAGCACTTGATCACGCCGTTCAGCGGGAACTCGGCCGGCGATCCGCGCTTGTACGAGCTGTCGAATTCCTTGCCGCCGGGGAAGGTGCCGCGGTAGTGCACCTTCACGGTGTCGGTCTCTTTCGGGCTGCTGCCCGTGCCGTCTTTCAGCGACAGGTAGACCAGTCCGCTGGGGGTGGTCTGCGCACCCGCTTCCTTGGCGGCGCTGGCCAACGCATCGCCTTGCGCCCACGCCGAAGGCAGGGCAACAACAGCCAGCACGGCAGCACACAACAGCGGCTTCAGGGGGATCTTCACAGACAGGCTCCAGCAGATTCAGGGGCCGCCATCATCGTTGATCGCGGCTCACAGGGGTGCAACCGGGTGTGACGCCAACTCGGCCTCGGCCGCCAGCCAGCGCGCGAAGTCCTGCGCATCCGGGTTGTCGGCTGCGTGCGGATTCAAGCCCACGAAGTAGCCTCGCTGCGACGCCGCGGGCGCGCGGAACGGTGCCACCAGGCGGCGGTCTCGCAGCAACTCGTTCAGCAGCGGCAAGCGGCCGATGGCCACACCGTGCCCCGCCACGGCAGCGCCGATGGCATCGGCGTACTGGCTGAAGCGCAGGGTGTTCTTCATGCGCAGATCGCTCAGCCCCATCACCGACAGCCACGGCTCCCAATCGACCGTGGGTGCCGTGCCCGGCGGCATGTCCACCGCCAGCAGGGTGTGGTGGACCAGGTCGGCCGGCTTCTTCAGCGGATGCGACCGGTCGCGTGCCAGTTCAGGTGCGCACACCGGCAGCACCAGCTCTTCGAACAGCGGCTGGCCCACGCCATCGGCAGTGCGACAGAAACGCACTGCCAGGTCGATCTGGCTGCGCGCCAGGTCCAGCACCTCGAGCGTGGCCGACACGCGCACGTCAACGCCGGGATGGTTGGCGGTGAAGCGGGCCAGCCGCGGTATCAACCACAGCGAAGCGAAACCCGGGGTGGTGGTGACGGACACCTGGCGTGTCTGCGTCGTGGCACGTATCTGGGCGGTGGCGTCGCGCAGGCGCTCCAGGCAGTCGATCACGGTGCGCTGCAGCACGCGGCCCGAAACGGTCAGCGCCAGCGCGCGGTGGCGGCGCTCGAACAGCGGCACGCCCAGTGCGGCCTCGATCTGCTGGATCTGCCGGCTGACAGCCGACTGCGTGAGGAACAACTCGGTCCCGGCCTGCGTGAAGCTCAGTGTGCGTGCGGCCGCTTCGAAGCTGCGCAGCAGGTCGAGCCGGGGCAGTTCAGAACGCGCAATGGGCGCAGACGGAGCCCGTGCCGATCGATTTTTCACATTCTCTGAATGCATGCCAGGTATTCCGATTCACCGTTTGATGCCGGGTAAAGCAGTCAGTATATTGATTCGCACAGTGAATGCGAAAGGAACCATCATGGCAACCCGCACCGACTCGACCGGCCGCTTCGACCTGCACCTGCAGCGCCGCACCATGTTCAGCCTGCCCGACGCCGCGGGGGCGCAAATCATCTGCCGCAGCGGCAGCGTCTGGCTCACGCTCGACGGCGACCTGCGCGACATCGTGCTGCAAGCCGGCGAATCGTTCACAACCGCCGAGCACCGGCGCGCGCTGGTCTACGCACTGTCGGCGTCATGCATCGGCGTGTTGGCCGCGGTGCCAGCCAAATCGGCTAGGCACGCCAAGCCGCATGGCTTGTTGCTGGAACAGATATCGACTTGAGGGAGTGAGACTCCCCTTTCAGCCTCTGAGTCGTCAGACGGGCGGGGCGTCGTCGAACAGGTCCAGCGTCTCGTTGAGCGACGCGCCCTCGATCAGCAGCAAGCGGCGTTTGGTGCCGGCACCGCCGTGGGCGGAGAAGCCGCCGAGCCGGTTGCCCGCCGCCAGCACGCGGTGGCACGGCACGATGACTGCGAACGGGTTGCGCCCCAATGCGTGGCCCACCGCACGTGACGCTGCGGGTTCACCCAGGCGCGCTGCCACTGCGCCGTAAGTCAGTGTGTGGCCCGGCCCGATGGCGCGCGCCACGTCAAACACGCGGCGGTGAAACGCCGGCACGCCGGACATGTCGAGCACGACATCGCGCAGGTTGTCGTGCCTGCCTTGCATCAGCGCGACGACGCGGTCGATGGCCTGTTGCACCTGCGGCGTGGGCGGGGCAGGCAGTGCGTCCGGGCTGCGCCGCAGCAGGCACGCCTGCGTGCGCGCGTCGCCGGTTTCGGGCAACTGCAAGCCCGTCACGCCGCCATCGCTCCAGGCGATGCCGCAGCGGCCGAGCGGGGTATCGAACATGCTGAAGGCATGCGGCTTCATGGTGTGGACTATCGCACTGCGCGCGGCGCGAACCAGGCGGCTCCGTACACTCGCGGACTGCACCACCTGTCTACCCGTTCCCCGCCGATCCGACACCCGATGACCATCCTGCTCGCCCCCATGGAAGGGCTCCTCGACTTCACCCTGCGCGACATCCTGACGCGGGTGGGCGGCATCGACCGCTGCGTGTCGGAGTTCATTCGCGTCTCGGGCACCTTGCTGCCCGACCGCGCCTTCATCCGCATCGTGCCCGAGTTGAACCAGGGCGGCCGCACCCGCGCCGGCGTGCCGGTGCGTGCGCAGTTGATGGGCTCGGACCCGGTGTGCCTGGCCGAGAACGCTGCGAAGCTGGCGGCGCTGGGGCCGGCCGGCATCGACCTGAACTTCGGCTGCCCGGCCAAGGTGGTGAACCGGCACGGCGGCGGCGCGGCGCTGCTGGACGAGCCCGAACTGATCGCCGCCATCGTCTCGGCGGTGCGCCGCGCGGTGCCGGCTGGCATGCCGGTGTCGGCCAAGATGCGGCTGGGCAACCAGTGCGACACGCGCGCACTCGAATGCGCCCACGCGATCGCCGCCAGCGGTGCGAGTGAACTGGTGGTGCACGGCCGCAC
>JANNEI010000364.1:0-2309 GCA_031378565.1 Burkholderiales bacterium | reverse complement strand
CACCTTGCCCGAGGTGTCGCCCTTGACGGCGGGTTCGGTCTCGACGATCTCGCGCACCAGGCTGGTCGGCAGCTCGACCGAAATCGCCTTGCCGTCGTAGAACACCACTTCCACCGCCATCGCCTCTTCCAGGTACTGGATCGCGTCGCCCATGTTCTCGGACTCGACCTCGAACTGGTTGTACTCGGCGTCCATGAAGGCGTACATCGGGTCGGCGAAGTAGGAGTAGGTGCACTCCTTCTTGTCGAGGATCACCTGGTCCATCTTGTCGTCGGCCTTGAAGACCACTTCGGTGCCCGAATTGCTGAGCAGGCTCTTCAGCTTCATGCGCACGGTGGCGGAGTTGCGGCCGCCGCGGCTGTACTCGGTTTTCAGCACGACCATCGGGTCCTTGCCGTGCATGATGACGTTGCCGGCGCGAATTTCCTGTGCGATCTTCATGTCGATTTCCGTGTTTGCGGTGCGTGTGCGGTGTCCGCGGGGTTTGCGGCCTGGCGTCGCAAGACGCGAATGGTCTGGTGCCGGCCGGCGCACACCGCAAAATTGCAGCGATGCGCGCAAAGCCTTGAATTTTACCGTCTTTCAGCCACGAAGCTCACAAGCTGGCTCGTCAAGTCGCGTTGTGCCAGGAGATGGTCGCACCAGACCCGGCTCGCCGCCTGCCACGCTGCCGTCGGCGGCAGCGCCAGCGGCTGCGGCAGCAGCCCGTTCCAGGCTGCCCAGAACGGCCCGGCGGCGTGGTGGCCCGTCACGCTTGAAAACAGGTCCGAAAACGCCTTCAGCTTCAGCGCGTGCGCGGCGTCGTGCTGCGGATAAATCTGCCACACGAACGGCTTGCCGGCCCACTGCGCACGCACGAAGGAATCTTCGCCACGAACGAAGTTGATGTCGCTGGCCCACAGCAGTCGGTCGTAATTGGCCTGCGTCAACGAGGGCAGCAGATGAGCGCGCAGCGCACCGCGCCGCAAGACCGGGCCGAGTTCGGCAGTGACCTGCGGCGAGGCAGCGCCCGCCGTCACCAACAGCAGCGTGGGCTCGCCAGCCAAGGCGTCCAGCAGTTCGGGCAGGCGCGGGTTGCGGTAGCAGAACAGGCTCGCCACGCGTTCATCGGATTGGCGCGCGCAGCCCATCGATCGCAGCCAGGCGTCTGCGTCGAACGCCTGTTGCCGTTCCATCAGATCGGGTTCGCGGGTCAGGCCGCCGGTACCCGCACCGAAGCCCGGGTAGAAGAACCATTTCGTGAGCCCGGCACCGGGACCGTTGAGCTGCGGCGACGGCAGGCCGTGGCTGCGTCGCACGTACGCCTCGGCGCTCAGGTATTCGAGGTTGATCCAGACTGGTGGCAGTGCGCGCCGTGCCAAGCCGGACACGAAGGCGGCGGGCAGCTCACAACCGAAAGCCTCCACCACCACGTCGCCGGGCGGTGTGTCGCCATCGGCGTCGTCCCACGGCAGCACCGTAACGCCGAGCAATCCATCGGGTGCCATCCACGCCAGCGCCGAGGCGTCGTCCAGCCACAGCCGCACCGCCTCGCCGCGCGTTGCGAGGTCGGCGGCGAGCCGCCAGCAGACACCGATGTCGCCGTGGTTGTCGATCACGCGGCAGAACACATCCCATTGCATCGGGTGATTATCCGAGGCGGCACAATCGCCTGCGATGACCGCCGCCCCCGCTTCACCCGACCTGCTTGCGACAACGCAGCCCCCGAGCCCCGAGCGCCTGCAGTTGCTGGCGGACGTGGCTGCATTGCCCGGCCTGCCCGGCGTGTATCGCTACTTCGATGCGCAAGGTGGCGTGCTGTACGTGGGCAAGGCGCGCGACCTGAAGAAGCGGGTCGCGAACTATTTCCAGAAGCAGCATGGCGGCACACGCATCGGCCACATGATCACGAAGATCGTGCGCATCGAGACGACCGTGGTGCGCTCGGAGGCCGAAGCGCTGCTGCTGGAAAACAACCTGATCAAGACGCTCAACCCTCGCTACAACATCCTGTTTCGCGACGACAAGAGCTACCCCTACCTGAAGATCACCGGCACCCAGGGAGCGGCAGGCGCGCCGGCGGCCACCTACCCGCGCATGGCCTATTACCGCGGCGCGGTCGACAAGCGGCACCGCTACTTCGGCCCCTACCCCAGCGCCTGGGCGGTGAAGGAATCGATCCAGCTGCTGCAAAAGGTGTTCCGCCTGCGCACCTGCGAAGACACGGTGTTCAACAACCGCACGCGGCCCTGCCTGCTGTACCAGATCAAGCGCTGCTCGGGGCCTTGTGTGAAGTACATCGGCACCGACGACTACGGCCGTGACGTGGC
>JANNEI010000351.1:0-2012 GCA_031378565.1 Burkholderiales bacterium | reverse complement strand
CGTCGGGCGTTCCCAAGGTGCTGGAGAACCTGCACGAGCAGTACCTGTTGCCACCGCTGCACGCCGGCTGGAAGGTGCGCCGCAAGACCAAGCACTTCGCGGCGTATGAAGAAATTGCGAAGAAGTTCGCCAAGCTGCTGGGCATGGACCCCTGGCTGATCAACCCGATGTTCGCGCACTGCGGCGAGGTCAACTTCACCGACGGCAGCGGCGCCGAATGTTTGCAGACGAACGCCGAAGCGCTGCTCGGCAAGATCAGGCGCAAGTACAAGGAGTACGGCATTCAAGAGAAGCCGTTCATCATCGTGAAGGCCGACGCCAGCACCCACGGCATGGGCATCATGACCGTGCGCGACCCGAAGGACCTGGCCGATCTGGCCGCCAAGTCGCGCGACAAGTTGGGCGTCATCGAGAACGGCCAGGAGGTCAGCGAAGTCATCCTGCAGGAGGGCGTGCCGACGTATGAACGCGTCAACGACGCGGTGGCCGAGCCGGTGGTCTACATGATCGACCGCTATGTGGTGGGCGGCTTCTACCGAGTCAACGCCGAGCGCGGCATCGACGAGAACCTGAACGCGCCGGGGGCCAGCTTCGTGCCGCTGGCGTTCGCCGAATCGAACCAGTTGCCGCGCCCCGGCGTGAAGCCCGGTGCCAGCGCGCCGAACCGCTTCTACATGTACGGCGTGGTGGCGCGCCTGGCCATGGTGGCGGCCAGCTACGAGTTGGAAGCGACCGACCCGGACGCCGAGGTCTACGAGTAAGCGCTTTCAGCGCGCCACACAAGCCCGCGTCGGCCGCGGTTGCTGCGCTGCAACATGACTGACCCGGACCGCATCGGCACGCGCTGAGCCGAGCGCACAATGCCTCTCTCAAGGAAATGTGGCTTTGCCACTTTCCGGCATCCCGTGGGGGACGGACGCCGCAAGGCGGTGGCCTTGGGGCACTCAATAACAAACTGCGGCAGTCGGCTTGAGCAACTCTTCATCGTCCACCCGGTCCGGGCTGGCCGCCCTCACTCTCGGCGCTGTCGGCGTCGTCTACGGCGACATCGGCACCAGCCCGCTGTATGCGCTGAAGGAAGTCTTCGCCCACGGCCACGTGCCGTTGACACCGCAAAACATTTACGGCGTGTTGTCGCTGGTGTTCTGGACGCTGACGGTGGTGGTGTCCGTCAAGTACGTGCTGCTGATCCTGCGGGCCGACAACAACGGCGAGGGCGGGCTGATCGCCATGCTGGCGCTGGCATCGCAGGCGGTGAAAGACCGTCCCGCGTTGCGCAGCCGGCTGTTGATGCTGGGCATCTTCGGCACCGCCATCTTCTTCGGCGACGGCGTGATCACGCCGGCCATCACCGTGCTGGGTGCGATCGAGGGCCTGGAAGTCGCGGCACCGGGCCTGCACCGCTACATCGTTCCGGTGTCGCTGGCGGTGTTGACCGCGCTCTTCATGGTGCAGCGACACGGCACCGCCAGCATCGGCAAGTTCTTCGGGCCGGTGATGGTGGCGTGGTTCATCGTGCTGGCCATCCTGGGCCTGCAACACATCGCGGACAATCCGTCGATCCTGCGGGCGCTGAGCCCGCACTACGCGCTGGTCTTCCTGGTTGGCAACCCGCTGGTCGCCTTCATCGCGCTCGGCTCCGTGGTGCTGTGCGTGACCGGTGCCGAAGCGCTGTACGCCGACATGGGCCACTTCGGCAAGAAGCCGATCCGGCTGGCCTGGTTCAGCCTGGCGATGCCGGCCCTGGTGCTCAACTACTTCGGGCAAGGCGCGATGCTGCTCGATCAACCGGACAAGGTTCGCAACCCGTTTTTCGAGATGGCCCCGACCTGGGCGCTGTACCCGCTGATCGGCCTGGCCACCTGCGCCGCGGTGATTGCATCGCAGGCGCTTATCACGGCCGCGTTCTCCGTCACCAAGCAGGCGATCCAGCTCGGCTACCTGCCGCGCCTGCGCATCATGCACACCTCGGTGAAGGAAACCGGGCAGGTCTACGTGCCGTTCATCAACTG
>JANNEI010000329.1:0-3163 GCA_031378565.1 Burkholderiales bacterium | reverse complement strand
ATCCCACATCAATTCGATGCCCGGCGACAGCACCAGCTTGTCGTAGCGGATGCTGGCACCCGAGGCCAGCACCGCCACCTTCTTCACCGCGTCGATGCTGGCCACCATGTCCTTCACCACCGTCACGCCGTGGCTCTTGCCGAGCGCGGTGTACGGCACGGTGATGTCGGAAAGCGTCCTGCTGCCGCCGAGCACGAGGTTGGAGATGGGGCACGAGACGAAGGCGTCGTTCGGCTCGACCAGCACCACGTCGATCTTCTGGCCCGAGAACAGGCGCACGTACTTGGCGGCGGTGGCACCGCCGTAGCCGCCGCCGACCACCAGCACGCGGGCCTTGTCGGGCAGGCCGACGCGGTTGCTGGCGCAGCCGGCCAGGCCCAGCGATCCGAGTCCACCCACCGCACCCACCGCACCCACCGCCGAAGCCGTCTTCAGCCATTCACGTCGATCCACTCGGGAAGTCATGTTGCGTTCCTCACTTTTTGGCGGCGGCGAAGTACGCGGCC
Source organism: Burkholderiales bacterium (assembly GCA_031378565.1). GTDB lineage: Bacteria > Pseudomonadota > Gammaproteobacteria > Burkholderiales > Burkholderiaceae_C > JANYJJ01. Next base: position 2,657 of record JANNEI010000329.1, on the reverse strand, counting down.
AGCCGTTCGATCTGCGCGTCGCTGTAGCCCTTGCTGATCTGGTGCATCACGGTGGCGCTGCGGGCTCCCGACTTGAACGCCTTCATCTGCTCGACCGTGTAACCGGCGGGCAGGCCGGCCAGGCCCGGCACGGCCGCCCCGTCGACGGCCCGGCCCTCGGTGCCGTGGCAGTTGGCGCAGGTCGCGGCCAGGCTGCGGGTTTGCAGCGCTGCGGCGTCCTGCGCCAGCACTGGCGCAGCGGTCAGAACCGCCAAGCCCGTCAGCGCGAATGTGAAAACGACATGTTTCATCAACGTCCCTCTCAAGTCGGAGTTTTCAAACACTGTACGGGGCTGCGCAGGCGCGAGTCAGCGGGTAATCCAGAAACCCGCCTGGAAGGTGGCAGAAACCCGCCCCGCAGCCGACCGATCGAAGGGCCTTCACAGCGCCCCGGCCGCGTGAAAGCCGAACAGGCCCGCGACGATCCAGGTCGGAAACTGGGTGACGGCATCGTTGTAGGTCTGCGTCGCGTCGTTGAACTGGTGCCGCGCAAAGCCCAGCGTGCCGTCCACCGCCGCCAGCTCCTCGGCTTGCACGGCCGGGTCGATGCCGGGCAGCAGCCGCGCCTTGCGGGCCAACTCTGTGGTCAGGCGCGATCGCGCGTCGCCCAGCACCTCTTCGGCCAGGCGCAGGCTGGCGATGCTGCGCGCGCCGCTGGGCGCGGCGCGAGCATGGTCGCAAGCCGCCATCACCTGCCCGCAGGCGGCCACCACGGCGTCGACGGCATGCCGGTCGTCGGTCAGCGGCGCTCTCAAGCCTTCGGCCCACTGCGCCAGCAGGGCGTCGCGCTGCCGGATGTGGGCCTCGACGCTGCTGAAGGTCTGCTTGATGGTTGCGCGCAGGCGCACCAACCGGTTGTAGGCACCGACTGACCAAAACAACATCACGGCCAGGAAGACCCAGAACGAGATTTGCGCGACACCCATGGGGGCACTCTACGGCACCGCGCGACGCATCAGATCGCGGCCCATTCCTCGTAGCCCTGGCGGCGCAGGTCGCAGGCGGGGCAGCGCCCGCAGCCGCGGCCCCACTCGTGGCGGTGCGAGCGGTCCCCGAGGTAGCAGGTGTGGGTGTGCTCGACCACCAGATCGGTCAGTGTGTCGCCACCCAGTGCGTCGGTCAGGGCCCAGGTCTGCGCCTTGTCCAGCCACATCAGCGGTGTCTCGACCGTCATCGGCGCGTCGAGGCCCAGGCTGAGCGCGACCTGCAGCGCCTTCAGCGTGTTGTCGCGGCAATCGGGGTAGCCCGAAAAATCGGTCTCGCACATGCCGCCGACCAGCACGTTGAGTCCGCGCCGGTACGCCACCGCGGCGGCGAAGTTGAAGAACAGCAGGTTGCGCGCCGGGACGAAGGTGTTCGGCAGTCCGTTGGCGTGCCACTCGACGGCACGCTCGCGGGTCAGCGCGGTGTCGGAGATGTGGCCCAGCACCGACAGGTCGAGCAGGTGGTCGTCACCCAGCCGCCGGCCCCAGCGCGGAAACTGCGCCTGCAACTGCGCACGCACGGTGAGCCTGCATTGCAGCTCCACCGCGTGCCGCTGGCCGTAATCGAAACCGATGGTTTCGACATGTGAGTAGCGGTTCAGCGACCAGGCCAGGCAGGCGGTGGAATCCTGCCCGCCGGAGAACAGCACCAGGGCGCGGCGCGGGTCGATGGCCTGAACCGGGCGCGGCATGTTCATTCCCGGATCTCGCCGTGCCCCAGCACCACCCATTTCAGCGAGGTCAGGCCCTCGATGCCGACCGGCCCGCGGGCGTGGAACTTGTCGGTGCTGATGCCGATCTCGGCCCCCAGGCCGTACTCGAAACCATCGGCGAAGCGGGTCGACGCATTGACCATCACGCTGGCCGAATCGACCTCACGCAGGAAGCGCATCGCGTTCGAGTGGTTCTCGGTCAGGATCGCGTCGGTGTGGTGCGAGCCGTGGCGGTTGATGTGCGCAATCGCCGCGTCGACATCGGCGACCACCTTGACGCTGATGATCGGTGCCAGGTACTCCTCGGCCCAGTCCTGCTCGGTGGCCGCCAGCAATTCCGCGCCGGGCACCGCGCGCAGCAACGCGAGCGACGCCGCGTCGCCGCGCATCTCGACGCCCTTGGCCGCGAACAGCGCGCCGATCCGGGGCAGGAACGCAGCCGCGATGGCCTCGTGCACCAGCAGCGATTCGGCCGCATTGCAGGGGCTGTACTTCTGCGTCTTGGCGTTGTCGGTGACACGCAGCGCCAGTTCCAGGTCGGCGCTGGCGTCCACATACACGTGGCAGTTGCCGTCGAGGTGCTTGATGACCGGCACTTTCGCCTCGCGGCTGACGCGCTCGATCAAGCCCTTGCCGCCACGCGGAATGATCACGTCAACCGCTTCGGGCGAGGCGATCAGGAAGCCCACCGCCGCCCGGTCGGTGGTCTGCACCAGTTGCACCGCGTCGGGCGGCAACCGCGCTTCGAGCAACGCGGCCTGCACCAGCTTCCACAGGGCCAGGTTGGAATGGATGGCCTCGGAGCCGCCGCGCAGGATGCAGGCGTTGCCGCTCTTGATGGCCAGCGATGCCGCTTCGATCGTCACGTTGGGGCGGCTCTCGTAGACCATGCCGAAGACACCCAGCGGCACGCGCATGCGCC
>JANNEI010000357.1:0-9058 GCA_031378565.1 Burkholderiales bacterium | reverse complement strand
ACCGCGCAGCCGCCGCCGTGACTGCGCGCTACCATGCGTCAGCAACCATCGGGAGTGCAACATGAAGTGGGAAGGCAACCGTGAGAGTGACAACGTCGAGGATGCGCGCAGCGGCGGTGGTGGTGGCGGTGGCTTTCGCCTGGGCGGCGGCCGAAGCATCGGCATCGGGTCTGTCGCGATCGCCTTGGTGGCAGGCTGGATCTTCGGCATCAACCCGCTGACGGTTTTGGGACTGCTTGGCGGTGGTGAGGCTCCCACCAGCCAGGTGCAGGCCCCCGCCGGCAAACCCCCCGCGACCGACCAGGCGGCACGCTTCGTGTCCACCATCCTGGCCGACACCGAGGATGTCTGGAAGGCCCAGTTCAAGCAGGCAAACATGACCTACACCGAGCCAAAGCTGCGCCTGTTCCGCGGCAGCGAGCCCACCGCCTGTGGCACCGGGCAGTCTGCGATGGGGCCGTTCTATTGCCCGGGCGACCAGAAGGTCTACATCGACCTGGGATTCTTCGACGTGATGAAGCAGCGCCTGGGTGCACCCGGCGACTTCGCGCAGGCCTACGTGATCGCGCACGAGGTGGGGCACCACGTGCAGAACCTGATGGGCATCAGCGGCAAGGTCGATGCGATGCGGGGCCGCTCGAGCGAAACGCAACAAAACGCGCTGAGTGTGCGGCTCGAACTGCAGGCCGACTGCTTTGCCGGCGTGTGGGCGCACCACGCGCAAAACGCGCGGCAGATCCTGGAGCAGGGCGACATCGAAGAGGCGATGAATGCCGCCCAGCAGATCGGCGATGACGCCTTGCAGCGCAAGTCGCAGGGCACAGCGAGGCCTGAAAGCTTCACCCACGGCACCAGCGCTCAGCGCGTGACGTGGTTCAAGCGCGGGCTGCAAACAGGCAGCGTGCCTCAGTGCAACACCTTCGACGAGCGCCAGCTTTGAACCGCGCAGCAGGTGCAGTGGCGTGGGCGTTCATCGCAGGCTGACGATCCAGTCGCAGCGCAGCCGGCCGGTGCGATGCCAGCGCGCCCGCAGCGCCACGTAGGCGCTGGGCAGGAACAGCAACGCCATGCAGCCCACCTGTGCCCACGGCAGGTCGAGCAGCAAGGCCGCGGCCCCGCCCACCCAGCCCGTCATCCACAGGGTGAGGACGGCTTCCCAGAGGTTTTTCTCCAGCGGGTGGTCGCGCCAATGGCGCGAGTGCCATTGCCTGAGGGCGTGATACTGGTGCAGCGTCATGACCGTCTCCCGAGGTGTTCGGAGACGATCACTGTAAGCTTCAAGTCAGCATTTGGACACCCCACAAACTGCTGATTTCATGGCGCTTTTTTTGAAGCTCCGCGGCAGCGCATGCCGCGTCAGAAGGCCCCCGGCAGCAGGATGCCTTTGTCGACGGTGGCGATCTGGGTGTGGCCGCAAAACGCCATCGTCACGTCCAGCTCCTTGGCAATGATTTCCAGGCACTTGGTGACACCGGCCTCGCCCATCGCACCCAGACCGTAGAGGAACGAACGCCCGATCAGGGTGCCACGCGCGCCCAGCGCCCAGGCCTTCAGCACGTCCTGCCCTGAGCGGATGCCGCTGTCCATCCAGACCTCGATTTCCTTGCCTACCGCGTCGGCAATGGCCGGCAGGGCCTGGATCGAACTCGGCGCACCGTCGAGCTGGCGCCCGCCGTGGTTGGAGACGATCATCGCGTCGGCACCACTGCGCGCGGCCAGCCGGGCGTCCTCGACGTCCATGATGCCTTTCAACACCAGCTTGCCGCCCCAGCGCTTCTTGATCCACTCCACATCGTTCCAGTCGAGCTTCGGGTCGAATTGCTCGCGCGTCCAGGCGCTCAACGACGACATGTCGCTGACGCCCTTGGCGTGGCCGATCAGGTTGCCGAAGCCGTGGCGACGAGTGCCGGCCATGCCCAGGCACCAGCGCGGCTTGCCCAACAGGTTGAGGATGTTGGCCAACGTCGGCTTGGGCGGCGCGGTCATGCCGTTCTTCAGGTCCTTGTGGCGTTGTCCCAGCACCTGCAGGTCCAGCGTCAACATCAGTGCCGAGCAGCCGGCCGTCTTGGCGCGGTCCATCAGGCTGTCCATGAAGTCGCGGTCGCGCATCCAGTACAGCTGAAACCAGAACGGTGCCTTGGTGTGCGCCGCAATGTCTTCGATCGAGCAGATGCTCATCGTGCTGAGCGTGAACGGAATGCCGAACTTCTGAGCCGCGCGCGCCGCCAGGATTTCGCCGTCGGCGTGCTGCATGCCGGTCAGTCCGGTGGGCGCGATGGCCACAGGCATCGCCACGTCGACACCGATCATCTGTGTGCGCGTGCTGCGGTTCTCCATGTTCACCGCCACCCGCTGTCGCAGCTTGATGCGCTGGAAATCGCTTTCGTTCGCGCGGTAGGTGCTCTCGGTCCACGAGCCGGAGTCGGCGTAGTCGTAGAACATGCGCGGCACCCGTTTCTGAGCCAGAACGCGAAGGTCTTCGATATTGGTGATCACAGGCATTCGGGGCCTTTCGATGGGCGCTGGCCAGCGCGTTGGCAGCGGCCGGGTTGCGCCGCCGAGCCAGAGGCTCAGCGGCGTCGGCGCGGCACGAAGTTGAGTTGCCCGGCCAGCTTCAGCGGCGCGGCGCTTGCGACCAGGCGCACGATCTGCTGCTCCTGCAATTGGTCGGGATGCCACAGGCTCAACTCGACGCTGCCGTCGGGCACACCGTCGATGGTGACCACGCCGTTCGAGTCGGTCTTGCCGAACCACGGCGAGGCGCTCACGTAGACCTGGCCGCGCATCGACGAATGAATGTGGCAGCCCAGGCCGATGGCACCTGCCTGCTCCATCGTCACGTCAGCCGACGAGGCGCCTGACTTCTTGCGCGCGGGCGGCGCGCTGCTGTATTCGTTGTTGACGGCGGGGGCCGCACTGCCTGCGGCAGCATCGAGCCTCAGCTCGAAATTCTTCACCGGCGGGGTGCTGCCCAGCGGGCCGCTGGGCGTCGAGCGAACATGGTGGTCGTAGCCGTCGCGGTTGACGAAGCGCAGTGTGCTGCCCAAGGGCACCACGGTAAGGAAGGGCGTGAAACGCAGGTCTTGCTGAGTGATCACGACCGGTGCGGCGGCCGGCTTCGCGGCGACCTTCGCCGCCGTGTCGATCAGCACCACCACGTCGGCGGCAGGCTGGCCATCCTTGTCGGTGACGGAGAGCTGAACGCTGCCGGCATGGGCCGCCGCGGCCAGCATCACGCCTGATGCAAGCAGGACGATTCGAGTGCGTTTGTTCATGTGCCGATGATAGTCCCGGCCTGTGGACGACCCCGCCTGCGACAGCTGCCGCACGGCATGCCACAGCCTGTGCCTCAGCACGTGCCCCAGCTTGCGCGCGTCAGTTCACGTTGATGATGTCGCGGTGCATCGGGGCCAGCCGCGAGAGCAGCCGGTTCTGTGTGCCGAAGGCTATTCCCTGTGCGTCCATCGACTGTTGCAGCACTTCGACCAGGGCGTTGAAATGGGCCTTGTTGATGTCGAAGCCCGAGTGCACCTTCTTCATGTCCGGACCCTTCAACTTGCAGGGGCCGCCCGACACTTCGCAGAACTGCGCCACCAGCTGTGCCTTCACGTGGGCCTGGTCCACGTCCTTGAAGAACGGCCGCATTCGCGCATCGGCCAGCAGGCGCGGCATGAAGTCGTTCATCAACTTCACCAGCCCGCCCTGGCCACCCATGGCCTGGTGGAGCGTGTCGTTCGCAGGTGCGGCTGCCACCGGTGCGGACTGTGCCCACGTGGTGGCGGGCACGGCAATGCCGCACAACAGGGTCGTGCTGATCAGTGCCGCACGCATCGGTGTGTTCATGTGCATGAAAGGAGTCCTTGGATTGCAGTGGCATCAGAACGCAAACTGTGCCGACACATAAGCACCACTCTGGCGCTTGCTGTTGACTGCCGGCACGATGCGGCCCAGGTCCACCCAGGCCAGCGTCAACGAGACGTTCTTGTTGGGTGCCCAGGCGATGAAGATGTCTTTCCAGTCGTCTTCACGCAGGCCGTCGGCCAGGATCGACGGGTTCAGGTTGTCGGGCTTGAAGCGGTATTCGGCACCGAGGGCCAGGTTCCTGCGCAGCAGCCAGGCCACCGACACCTCGGGCTGTACGGAGTGGCTGCCGTGCGCCGTGCCGCCGAAGCCGAGCAGGCCGTTCTGGTTGGCTTGGGTGGCGCGCAGTGTGCCGTTGAGCAAGATGCCTTGGGCCAGAAACAGCTTGGTGGCGCTGACGTAGACGTCCACACCATTCGTCTTCGCGCCCAGCGCCGCCAAGGTGGGGGCCAGGCCGCCGGCGTTCAGGTTCTTGATCTGCACGCCGACGGCGACCTGCGGCATCAGCGTGTCGCTGTTCAGCACCGCGTCACCGGCGATGCGCAGCTTCGCACCCACGATGGTCTGCTTCAGATGCAGGCCGGGCAGGCCCAGCGCGGTGCCGGTCGCGGCGGTGTCGAAGTCTTGCCGTCCGAGCGACAGCTCGAAGCGCTCGCCGTAGCCGAAGGCCACGCCAGCGCTCGTCAGCGCGTGGTCCTGCGTCTTCACGCGGGTGAGGTAGGCGCTCAGTCCGATCTCGCCTTCGGTGGCGTAGCCGGCCGTCACCGCCCACGGCGTCAAGCCGCCGCCTGCCGCGCCTTCGATGCTGCTGACCCCACCGGTGAGCAGCAGCTTGCCGTTGCCCCAGCCGAGGCGGCTGGCCGCTTCTGTCTGCGCCGTGGCTGCGGTCGCGCAAAGCGCGAGACCGGCCGAGAAAGAGATTGCTCGGGCGCTGCGCCGAAGGGGCTGTGGCATGAATGCTCCGTGAACTGGGAAGTTTGAAACGGCGCTGGAACCGCGCTGCTGCGCACATCCTTTCACGGGCCTTCTGCTTGCAGTCGGTCGAATAGCGGCAGGCCTTCCGTCGATATCTGTTCAGTGGTGCCCGCGAGTGCCTGCGAATCGGCCGCCACGCTGGGCAGTGCCTCGGGCGATGCAACCCGTCCGACCAGATCGGACAGCTTGGCCAGTGCGCCCGCCCGCACGCCCAGCAGGCGCAGGCGGCGCGTCAGGTCGACGCGCTTCAGGCATTCACCGGCAGCACGCCGGATGGTGCGTGCGTCCAGCGTGTGCGCAGGCAGCGTGAGGTCGCGCGTGACGCCCTTGAAATCATCGAAGCGCAGCTTGATGCCGATGGTCTTGCTGGCGTAGCCCTTGCGCGCCAGATCGCCTGCCAGCAGCACGCACAACTCGGTGAAGATGGCCGTCAGCGCGGCCCGGTCGCGCACCGCATGCAGGTCGCGTTCGAAGGTGGTTTCGCGGCTGATCGATTTCGGCTCGCTGTACGTCACCACCGGCCGGTCGTCGCGCCCGTGCGCGGCCTCGTGAAGCCAGGCACCGAAGCTCTTGCCGAAGTTGGCGAGCAAAAACGCCGGATCGGCGGCGGCCAGTTCACCGATGGTGTGAATGCCGAAGCCGGCCAGTTTTTCAGTCGCCTTCGGGCCGATGCCGTTGATTTTTTTCGCGGCCAGCGGCCAGATGCGTGCCGCGATTCCGGCCGCGTCCAGCAGGGTCAGGCCGTCGGGCTTGTCGAGGTCGGAGCAGATCTTGGAGAGCAGCTTGTTCGGTGTCACCCCCACCGAACAGCTCAGGCCCGTCGCCTCGCGCACCGCTTGCTTCAGTGCCAGCGCCAGCGTGCGTCCAGCATCCATCTGCGCGCCGGGCAGGTCGGTGAGGTCGAGATAGATCTCGTCGATGCCGCGGTCTTCCAGCACCGGTGCCACGCTGCGCGCGGCCGCTTTGAACAAGCGCGAGTACGTGCGGTAAGCCTCGAAGTCCACCGGCAGCAGCACGGCCTGCGGCACCAGCAGCGCCGCCTTCATGATGCCCATGCCCGAATGCGCGCCCAGCGCTCGCGCCTCGTACGTGGCCGTGGTGATCACGCCGCGACCCGTGTAGTCGCGCAGCAGGGCGTAGCGCCGCGTGCCGTCGGGGTTCAGCACCGGTGCCCGATCACGCCCGCCCCCGATCACCACCGGCGCACCGCGAAGATCGGGATAGCGCAGCAGCTCCACCGACGCGTAGAACGCGTCCATGTCGAGGTGGGCAATCAGGCGCTGGGGCATGGTGGAAATGTGGCGATCGCTGCACCGCACTTTTGCTTCTAGGCAAAAAGCTGTATAAAACCGCAGTGTCGATTGTCCATCAAGGCCCGGCCGGCGGGATGTCGGCACGGGAACTACAACGCAGGAATCCGTCATGAACCCCTACCAGCCTGTCACCCTTTTCCATTCCCCGAACACCCGCTCTGCGGGCGCGCTGATCCTGCTCGAAGAACTGGGCTGTCCGTATGAATTGCATGTGCTCGACATGAAGCGCGGCGAACAGCGTGAGGCGGCTTACCTGGCCGTCAATCCGATGGGCAAGGTGCCGGCGGTGCTGCATGGCGACGCGCTGGTTACCGAGCAAGGGGCTGTCTTCATGTATTTGGCCGACCTGTTCCCCGAGGCGGGGCTGGCACCGGCCATCGGCGACCCGCTGCGTGGGCCTTACCTGCGCTGGCTGGTGTACTACGGCTCGAGTTTCGAGCCTGCGCTGATCGACCGGGCGATGAAGCGCGAGCCGGCGGGTCCGTCGATGTGTCCCTACGGCGACTACGACACGATGCTGAAGACGCTGACCGATCAGCTTGCGAAGGGGCCGTACTTGCTGGGTGAACGCTTCAGTGCTGCCGATGTGCTGTGGGGCACGGCGCTGACCTGGACCACGAAGTTCAAGCTGGTGCCGGAATTGCCGGTGATCACCGACTACATGGCCCGCGTGAATGCGCGCCCGGCGGTGGCCCGCGCGAGGCAGAAGGACGCCGAACTGGCAGCGGCTCAGGCAGGGTGAGCCGACGCAGCGAAGCACCTGCGAAGCTGTGCAGCGAAGTCGGCTCGCTCAGGCGGGCGTTGCGCCGTCGAACAGGGGTTGCGTTGCGGCCTGAGCGCTGCCGGGCCGAGCCCGCTCGGTTCGTCGGTCAGGCCTGGATCACGCCGCCGCGAAAACCTCGGTCGGCGGCACCCAGCGACGAATACAGGCCGGGCGCTTCGCGCGGCATCAGCACGTCGATGGCCCGGTCGAGCGCGGCGGTGGCGCGTGCCAGCGACTCGCGCTGTGCCGCAACTTCGCCGCTGGCGCTGGCCAGCCGGCGTCGCAGTGCCGGCGGCACGGGGCCGCTGCGCCCCACGTGGGTCAGGTGGTCGACCGCCCGCGCCAGTGCGCGGTGCAGTTCGGTGGAATGGTGGTCGATGCCGCTGGCGTCGCGCGCGCGCAGCGACTCGCCGAGCGCGGCCAATTGCAGCTCCACGGAGCAAAGGTTTTCTTCCAGCACGGGATCGGTGAGGTTGTTCATGGCCGGCGTCGATTCAGGCTTCAGCGCTTGGCCTTGCTGAGCAGTTCTTGCGCGTTGGCGATCAGCTTGTCGGCGATGGCCTCGGGGTCGATGCTGAAGCTGCCGTCGGCAATTGCTTGCGAGATGCGGCTGACTTTTTCGGCATCAAAGTCACCTGACGCGATGCCCATTCCCGAGCGCAGCGTCGCCGCGGTGTTCGACAACTCGACCTGCGTGCTCGGCTGCGCGCCGTCCGCCGTGCCCGCGGGCTTGCCGGCGTCGGCCTGTGCGGCGCGGCTTTGCGCCAGTGCGGCTGCGGCCGAAGTGTCTACAGGGGATCCGATTTTCATGATTCGCTCCAGAGGGTGGACACAGGCCCATTCCCAATCAACATGGACGGTATTTCGGCGGGCCGCAGCGAGACTTTAGGCCCTTTTTTTCTGCTCTTGCGGTTCACAGCGACATCTCCATCCGCCGTTCGCCCACCGCCACACCGATCAGCACGCGGCCACTTTCTGTGCGCACGCGCGCCGGCTGGCCTTCGATGCCGGCGGTCAAGGCTTGGCCCTCGCCCGCCACGCTGAAGCCGCTGCCGCGCGCCAGCACCTGCACCGTTTCACCGGCCGCAAACCACTGCCGCAGCTTGAGGTGGGACTGCCGCAGGCTTTGCCCGGTGGCCAGCGGCCGGGCCAGGGTGCGGCCGACGACCAGCGCGCTGTCGTGCACGGCCACCGAAGCATCTTCGGCCAGATCGACCTCGGCTTGAATCACGTCCGCACTGCCCACAACGCTGCCTGCGGCCAGCGGACCCACACTGACCAGCGCGGGGCCGAACATCTTGACCGTGATCGGCAAGTACACGTTCCACAGCGTGCTGCCCTGCGTGCAGCGCAACCCGATGCGGGCCTTGCCCCACAGGCGCGTGGCGGGCGGCAGGTAAGGCTCGACGCGCTGGCACGGAGCCAGCCGCAGCCGCGTGTCCAGCGCGCCCACGCCGATGTCGACGCGGGTCACGCCCGGCACGGCCGCCTGGGTGCCGGCGATGGCCAGTGCGCGCACCTGCTGTTCCAGGGCGCTGTCCAGGCCGCCGGGTGCGTTGCCTGCCTCGTCGGCGGCTGCGCCAGGCAACCCGGCCAGGGTCAGGCAGGCAGCCATCAACCACAACAGCGCCGAGCGCAGGTAAGGGGAAACGCAGCATGCCTTCATGCCGCGACTGTAGAAGTGGCGCGGCGAGCGCAGTGGTTCGATATGGCCGCCCTTGGCCGCCCTTTTCCTGCTTATGTTTGCGCCGGTGCTTGACCACAATGCGCTCACATTCCCTGCATGGGTTTGCCCCGGAGCCCCACATGCTGAACCGCCTCACCAGCTCGCTCGACTTTCAAGGCCAGGCCCTGAGCCTGCGCGCCGAGCGTCAACGCCTGATCGCCAGCAACATCGCCAACGCCGACACGCCGGGCTATGTGGCACGCGACATCAATTTTGCCCAGGCGCTGCGCGAAGCCACCGGATCGGCAGCATCCACCACGGGTCTGCGCACCACCCGCCCCGAGCACCTGGCCGGGCAGACCGGCGCGCGCGCCGAGGCCGGGCTGCTGTACGCCACGCCGAGCCAGACCAACCTCGACCGCAACACCGTGGACATGGACCGCGAGCGCGCGAACTTCGTCGACAACTCGGTGAAGTTCG
>JANNEI010000252.1:0-1852 GCA_031378565.1 Burkholderiales bacterium | reverse complement strand
GCGCTGTCGCGTGCCAAGGTGGTGTTGAACATGCGCGACGCGATGAAGGGCAAGTTCAGCCAGGTGCCGCAGCTGGAAGCGAATGCGACCAATCGCAACGCCGTTCAGGTGATCTGAAGCGCGGAGTGCGCCACGACGATGCCGTCTGCGTCCGCGTACAGCCAGTCGCCGGGGCGCACCCACACGCCCTGGATCTGAACCGGCACATCGCGCTCGCCTTCGTTGCGCTTCAGCGTCGGCAGCGGCATCAGGGCCAGCGCACGGATGCCGACATCGCAAGCCGCCAACTCGGCGGCGTCGCGCACGCAGCCGTCGACCAGCACGCCTGCCCAGCCGTTCTTGGCTGCCGCCGCGCCGATGTTGCCGCCGACCAGCGCACGGCGCAGCGACGCACCGCCGTCGACCACCAGCACACGGCCGAGGCCCGGCTCGTCGAGCGCGGCCTTGACGAGCGAGTTGTCCTCGAAGCACTTCACAGTGCTGACGCGCCCGGCAAACTTCATGCGCCCGCCGAAGCTGTGGAACACCGGCGGCAACACACGAAAGTGCCCACTGGTGTCGGCCTTGTGCGCATCGCACAGGTCGCAGGTCGCAAAGTCGGGCAGGGGTGTCATGGCAGGCCTCGGGTGCTGCGCGCCAGCGCCGCGCTGCGGATGGCCGTCAGCGTGCTGCGGCTGGTGGACACGTCGGCCGACAGCTTCAAGTGCAGCAACGTCGGCAGCGGGCTGGCCAGCGCAGCCGCGAAGGCGGGCTCGAACTGCGCGGTGCTGTGCAGCGCCTCGGCGCGCCAGCCATGGGCCCGCGCCAGGACGGCGAAGTCGGGATTGAACAAGTCGCTGCCGCTGACCCGGCCGGGATAGTCGCGCTCCTGGTGCATGCGGATGGTGCCGTAGGTTCCGTTGTCGACCACGATGACGATCAACCTGCCCTTGCCGGTGCCCGCGCGGTAGCCGGTGGCGGTGGCCAGTTCCTGGCCCGTCATCAGGAAGTCGCCGTCGCCCGCGATGTTGACCACCGTGCGCTCGGGGTACAGCAGCGCGGCGGCCACCGCCGCCGGCACACCGTAGCCCATCGCACCCGAGGTCGGCGCGAGTTGCGTGCGGCCGTGCTGGCTCAGGCAGGCATGCTGGATGTAGCGGTGCAGCCAGCCTGAAAAATTGCCGGCCCCGTTGGTGTAGATGGTGTCGGCCGGGGCCAGGCGCTGCACGGTCTTCACGACCACCGCCATGTCGAGCGGTTCGACAGCCGGGGCGACCAGGTTGGCCTGGTAATCGGCCTGAGCGCTCGCGGTCCATTCGGCCCAGGGAACCGACGCGGGCGGTGCCAGGGTTTCCAGTGCCTTGGCCGCGCTGCCCATCGACGCCTGCACCAGCAGGTCGGCGGCGTAGACGCGGCCCAGTTCTTCAGCACCGGCGTGAAGGTGAATCAGCTTTTGCTGCGGGCGCGGGGCCTTCAGCAAGGTGTAGCCGCCGGTGGTCATCTCGCCCAGGCGCGGGCCCAACGCCAGCACCAGGTCGGCCGCCACCACGCGTCGCGCCAGCGCGGGGTTGATGCCGATGCCCACATCGCCCGCGTAGTTCGGGTGCCGGTTGTCGAACAAATCCTGAAAGCGAAACGCGCAGCCCACCGGCAGGTTCCAGCCCTGCGCAAACCGCTGCAACGCAGCGCAGCCGGCAGCGTCCCAGCCGCTGCCGCCGACAATCACGAACGGCTGTTTTGCGGCCAGCAGCATGGCCCGCACCTCACGCAGCGCGCCCGGCGCGGGCCAGGCCTGCGCGGGCTCGACGCGCGGCAGCACCGGCGCTGCCGTCAGCTGCGTCAGCACGTCCTCGGGCAGCACCAGCACCACCGG
>JANNEI010000264.1:0-19656 GCA_031378565.1 Burkholderiales bacterium | reverse complement strand
ATCACGAACAGCGCATCGGGCAGGGCATTCATGTCCTGGATGCCGCCGATGTCGCGCTCGAGCTTGATCATTTCGCGCTCGAACATCAGCGCTTCTTTCTTGATGCGAATCTCGGTGCCGGATTCCATTTGCGCCTTCATTTCCTTAAGGCGCTTGAGCGAGCCCTTGACGGTTTTGAAGTTGGTCAGCATGCCGCCCAGCCAGCGCTGGTCGACAAAGGGCATGCCGGCGCGGCGGGCTTCCATCGCGGTGACTTCGCGCGCCTGGCGCTTCGTGCCGACCATCAATATGGTGCCGCGCTTCGAGGCCAGTTGGCGGACGAACTTCATCGCGTCGGTGAAGAGCGGCTGCGTCTTCTCGAGGTTGATGATGTGGATCTTGTTGCGGTGGCCGTAGATGTACGGGGCCATTTTCGGATTCCAGAAGCGGGTTTGGTGTCCGAAATGGACGCCGGCTTCCAGCATTTCACGCATGCTGATGTTCATGTGAACTCCAAAGGTTGGTTCTAAAATCCGGCTTGAATTGCTGGCAAAGGTTTCAGTTGAAACCGGATTCGAAACAAGGTTCTGGCCCGAGGTTTCACCGATGCCCGCAACACCTTTCAACAGCCGGGTTTGCGATTTGTTCACCAGCGCAGCACACAAGATGTTCTGCACCCGGATAAACCCGTCGACTATACCATGCCAACACCCACCGATCTGACCCGGCGCCGAGGCGAAATCGAGCGTCGACGACACACGGCCAGTGACTCGATGAAGGCGTCACTCGACACGGCAGCGTCCCGTTCCAACCAGCACAGTTTCGTGCGTTCTTTCGGCGGCCTTGCCGCAGCCGCAGCGCAGGCGGTCGACACCCAGTTCCGGGCCGGTGCGCCGTTGCCACCGCTGGCCGGCCTGGCGGTCAGCGTCAAGGACCTGTTCGACGTCCAGGGCTTCGTGAGCAGCGCCGGTTCGCTGGTGCTGGCCGACCAGCCTGCCGCCGCGGCCGATTGCCCTGCTGTGGCTCGTTTGCGGCGCACCGGCGCGGCCCTGACAGGGCACACGAACCTGAGCGAGTTCGCGTTCTCGGGTGTCGGCATCAACCCGCATCACGGAACCCCGGCCAACCCGGCGACGCTGGCCTTCGACACCCAGGCGCGAATCCCCGGTGGATCGACCAGTGGCGGCGCGGTGTCGGTGGCCACCGGCGCGGCGTGGGCGGCGTTGGGGTCGGACACCGGCGGCTCGATCCGCATCCCGGCGGCGCTGCAAGGTCTGGTGGGCTTCAAGAACACGGCACGATTGACGCCGACCGAAGGCGCGATCCCGCTGTCGACCACGCTGGACACCGCCTGCGCCATCACGCTGTCGGTGCGCGACGCGGTTCTGCTGCACGAGGTGCTGGCCGACCGCAGCGTGGCACTGCCCGGCCGACCGCTCGGCGCACTGCGATTCGGCGTGCCGACAACGCTGATGCTCGACGCGCTGGAGCCCACGGTTGCCCAGGCATTCCAGCGCGCGCTGGCGACGCTGCGTGACGCAGGAGCGCAAGTCGTCGAAACCCCCCTGCCCGAACTGCTCGAACTGCTCGCCATCAACGCCAGCGGCGGGTTCTCGGCCGCGGAGAGCTGGGCCTGGCACCGCGCTCGCCTGGCAACCGACGCGGCCAGGTACGACCCGCGCGTGGCGCTGCGCATCCGGCGCGGCCAAGGCATGAGCGCGGCCGACTACATCGACCTGCTGAATGCCCGCCGCGCGTGGATGGCGCGGATGCATCTGGCAGCGCGAGGTTTCGACGCCTTCCTGAGCCCGACGGTGCCCATCGTCGCACCTCGCATCGCCGACCTGCAGTTCGACGACGACGCCTTCTTTGCGGTCAACGGGCTGTTGTTGCGCAACCCGTCGGTGATCAACATGCTGGACGGTTGCGCGCTGTCGCTGCCCTGCCACGCTGCCGACGAGATGCCGGTGGGCTTGATGGTGTGGAGCACGGCGCTGCGCGATGACGCGGTGCTGGGAGCGTCGCTCGCCATCGACGCAGCGCTCGCTGCCACCGTGCTGCGCGAGGCCTGACGGTGCGCATCGCCGTGATCGGTGCCGGCATCGTCGGCATCACCAGCGCGTATGAATTGGCGTCCGATGGCCACGAGGTCACGGTGTTCGAGCAACGTGGCAGCGTGGCCGCCGAAACCAGTTTTGCCAATGCCGGTGTGATCGCTCCCGGCTACGTGACGCCGTGGGCATCGCCGGGCATGCCGGTCAAGGTGCTGCGCCACCTGCTGAGCCAGCATGCGCCGGTGCGGCTGAATGCAAGGCTGGATGCGGCGACGCTGGCCTGGATGTGGAAGTGGTGGCGCGCCTGCCGGCGCAAGACGTTCGAGGTCAACCGCGCCCGCATGCAGCGACTGGCGCTGTTCAGCCGCGACCGACTGCACACGCTCACGCGCACGTTGCAGCTCGACTACGAGCGGGCCGAGGGCTATCTGGTGCTGCTGCGCAGCGCGAAGGATCAGGCAGTGATCCAGCCCGGCCTGAAGGTGCTGGGCGAACTGGGCGTGAAGTACAACGCGCTGTCACCGCAGCAGTGCCGTGTGGTAGAGCCCGGGTTGAATGCCGAGACGCCACTGCACGGCGGCATCTACCTGCCAGACGACGAGGTTGCGAACTGTCGCCAGTTCGCCCATCTGCTGCGCAACGAGGCACAGCAAATGGGCGTGCGGTTTCGCTTCCACACCCTGGTTCAGCGCATCGTCCCCGGCCCGCATCCGCAGCTGGTCCACCTGTATTCGCCGCCTGAAGAATCGACCGTGCTGATGCCGAGCGCGGAATCGGCGCGCTCCGACAACGCGCCCACCGAACCGATGCCCTTCCAGCCAGTCACCGAGGCATTCGACGCGCTGCTGGTGTGCGCGGCGATGGGTGCCCCTGCCCTGCTGGCGCCACACGGCTTGAAGCTGCCGCTGGCACCGGTGTATGGCTACTCGGTCACCGCGCCGATGCGCCACGACGAGGCGCACCCTGAGCTCGGCCCCAGGTCCGCCCTGATGGACGAGCGCTACAAGGTGGCGATCAGCCGGCTCGGCAACCGGGTGCGGGTGGCCGGCAGCGCCGAGCTGGGCGGGGCACCGAAAAAGCACAACGCCGCGGCCATCGAAACGCTTTACAAGGTGCTGCACGACTGGTTTCCCGGCGTGGCGCGGCTGAGCCAGGCGCAGCGCTGGAAAGGTGCGCGCCCAATGCTTCCCGACGGGCCGCCGGTGCTGGGCAAGAGCGGCATCGACGGCGTGTGGTTGAACCTGGGCCACGGCTCCAGTGGCTGGGCACTGTCGTGCGGATCAGCCCGCCTGGTGGCCGAGATGCTGGCCGGCCGCGCGCCCAGCATCGACCTCGACGGGCTCGGCATCGAGCGCTTTCGACACCCGTGACTGAAGCCGGCGCAGCCGCCACGGCAGGTCGCTACCAGGAATACGTCAGCTTGGTCGTCAGGCTGGTCGCCAATTTGCCGGTGCCGCCAGCGCTGACGGCATAGTCCGATTCACGCGAATACTCGACCACCACTCTCACGCCGTCGACCACCCACTCGCCCACTGTCAACAACAGCCGGCTGCGTGGTGCGAAACCCACCCGTGTCGGCACGCCACCGAGCAATTGCGTGACACCGGCCAGATCGCGGCTTTGCGAATAGCCGATGGCAGCGAACGTGCCCTGCGCACCGATCTCCTGCACCCACGGGTTCCAGTCGAATTGGTATCCAAGCGACAGTTGCCACGCGGCGGGGCGAATGCCGACCGGCGCGCCCGTGTCGTCGACGAACCTCGCGCGTCGGGTGGCCGAGTTCCATTCGCCGATGAGCGACATCGCGCCGAAACTTGCCTTGAAGCTCGCAGCCATCGCCGGCACACGGCCGATGCGTTCCAGAAAACCCTCGTACTCCGTTTCGAGAAAGCGGCTGCTGAAGATCGAACTGTTGTAGTTCAGGTCGACACTGAGGGTCCAGGGACACAGACCGCTGCCGGCGAGTTGGTCGTAGGACCGGCCGCAGTTGCCCTTCATCTGGTAGCCGACCGTGGCACCAGCGTGGCGGCCGACGCCTCCGGGCGTGCGCGCGTCGAAGATGTAGACGCCCGCATTGAAAGGCGGTGCCTCCGGCGCGAAAGCGGTCGGTGCCAGCGCGCTCACCCGCACCGGCGGTGGGGCGTAGCCCAGGCGCTGGCCGAGGCTGTGCAACATCGGCTCGATCACCAGTGGTCGCACCGGCGGCACGACCACTGGCGGTGTGGGGGGCCGCAGCGCGGGCGTCGGGAACGCGACCGAAAGTCCGATGGCGCTCTGCCGCATCTCGAACAACTCGACCGTCAGCGGGCTGCTGGACGACAGCACGTCGGCCAGCAGCCGGCCGGTGGATATGCCGAACGGCAGCACCATCTTGCCGGCCTTCAACTGCAGCGGAAAGCGCTGCGGGTCGCCGAAGCTGACGAACGCGGTTTCAACGCTCAGGCGGTCGACGCCGGCCTGCCCGCCGTTGCTGGTCTGAAAAGACAGATCCCTGCCATCGACGTACTCGAGCAGGATGCTGGCCGTGGCCCAGGGGTTGACCTGCACGTCGAATTCGAACTCGACCGCGCTCAGGCCGATGGCGGACTGGGAGACGCCTGCATAGTCTTTCGTTCGCCTGGCGGTGAAGTCGATGGCACCGCTGAGCGACACCGACTCGTTGATCTTCGAGCCCAGCGTCGACACGGAGTCGCGGATGATCGAGCGCACCGCGTCTTCCTGCGCCACCTTGCCGAATTCGAGTTCCTTCACACGCTGCTCGATGCGCTGGCCCCACTCGGGTGCTGCGGGCGCAGGCTTGGTGCCTTCCAGCGTCGCCAGCCGCTGAGCCAGCGCGCGGTTTTCGGAACGCAGTGCATCAATGGCCCGACGCAGCTCGGCGATCTCGTCGGCATCGGCGGCCCAAAGATCGTGCACAGGCATCGCGGCCAGCAGCAGCGCCGCAATGGCGGAGGATGAAATGCGTCGCGAGGTCGACATGGGAAGCGCCCTGTTCTGATGTGGCGGTTTCGGGTTTTCGAACTCTTGTCGGGCCGTCAGTGCCGAAAAGCCTCGACCGGCTCCAACCGCGCAGCGCGAAGCGCCGGATAGGTGCCCGACAGCAAACCGATCAGTCCGCCGATCAGTGGTGCCAGCAGCGGCGCGGCCGGATCCAGCACCGGTGTCCAGACCTGGTAGGCCGAAACGGCAACCACAATCAGCACACCGATGCTCGCTCCGATCACACCCCCGATCACGCCCATGGCGGCGCTTTCAATCAGGAACTGCGCGGCGATGTGGCCGCGTGTGGCACCGATGGCGCGCCGCAGGCCGATTTCGGCAGTGCGCTCCATCACCCCCACGAGCGTGATGTTGGCAATGCCGATGGCACCGACCACCAGCGACAAGCCACCGAGCAGCAGGAACATCACGTTCAGGTCGGTCTGCACCTCGTCGCGCACGCGGCGCGGCTCGGGAGGCACCTCGACTTTCAGCGTGCGAGTGTCGTCGGGGCGAAGCGCCGCACGGGCCTGCTCAGCGATCAGGTAAGCCGCGCCGATGCGTGTTTCGACCACCACCAGCCCCGGGCCGGCCAGACCGAAGAAGCGCCGCGCCGTGCCCTCGGGAATGATGACCGCGCCGAGCAGTTCGGGCTTGCGAGCCACGTCACTCAGGATGCCGATCACGAGGTAGACCTGGTCGCCGATCGACACCGCGGGCAACTGCTCCAGGCCGCTGACGCCGAGCCGTGCCGCAGCGTCGGGCCCGAGCACCGCCACCCGGTCGGCCCGGAGCGAATGGCCTGCGTCGTGCACGCGGCCGGCCTGCACCTTGGCCCGGACCGCGTCGAACAATTCGGGCGACGCCGCGCGCACTGCCAGCTTGAAGGCGCTCTGGTTGACAGGGTCTTTGACCGGCGACGCGCTGACCAGCGTGTCGCCGGTTTCCACATCGCTCATGGTCCCCGCAGCCACCACGCCATTCAGCCGTTGCAACCTCGCCGGGGCATCCCAGGGCAATGCGCGCGGGTCGACCACGCCGGTCGACTGCCCGGGCCTTGCGCTGATGAACAGTTCCGTCGCGGCAAGCTGGTCGAACTGGCTGATGATGCGGTTGCCCGCGGTGCGCGTGAGCCCAAGCGTCGCCACCAACGCGGTCAGCCCGATGACGACGCCCAGCACCGTCAGCATCATGCGGCCCGGGCGCGAGAACATGCCCGCCAGCGCCTCGTTCAACAGGTCGCGCACGGTGATCCCGGACTGTGCGATCGCAGTCGCGGTCACCGGCGTGTGCGCGCCGGCATGGCCGGTGTCGGCAGCGACAACGCCGGCCGGCTTGAGCGCGCCGGTGCGTGAAGACACCGCAGCCACTGCGGACACGTCGGTCAGCCTGCCGTCGACGATGTGAACCCGCCTTGCAGCGCGGCTGGCGACGCTTTCATCGTGCGTCACGATCACCAGCGTCAGACCCTCTCGGTTGAGCTGCGCGAACAGGTCGAGGATGCTGGTGCTCGACGCCGAGTCAAGGTTACCGGTCGGCTCGTCGCACAGCAGCAGGCTGGGTTCGCCGACCAGCGCCCGCGCAATCGCCACGCGCTGCCGCTCGCCGCCCGAGAGTTTCAGTGGCGAGAACTCGACGCGGTGGCCGAGCCCGACCCGCTGCAGCGCCGCCACCGCTCGTGCGCGCCGGCCGGCCTCGGGCTGGCGGCGGTAGACCTCGGCCAGCATCACGTTGTCGAGCACGCTGCGGTAGGGCAGCAGGTGGAAAGCCTGGAACACGAAGCCGATGCGCCGGCTGCGCAGGCCGGCGCGCTGCTTGTCGGTCAGGCGGGTGGTGGCGATGCCATCGATCAGGTAGCTGCCGCTGCTGGGCTGGTCGAGGCAGCCGATGATGTTCAGCAAGGTCGACTTGCCGGCACCCGACGGGCCGGTGACGGCCAGCCAGTCGCCGCGGTGCAGCGACAGGTCGACATCGAGCAGCGCATGGACTACCGGCTCGCTGCCGAACTGGCGACAGATGCCGCGCAGTTCGAGTACCTCTGCCGGCGCACCCTCGCTCACGGTGCCACCTTCTTCGGCTCTGTCTTGTAGCCGACCACCACCATTTGCCCTGCCACCAGCGTGCTGCCGATGGGTGTCACTTCGACGTAGCCACCGGTCGACAAGCCAGGCGTGACGACGACGTACTTCAACGCCGCCGCCTGTTGCCCAGCCGCCTGCACTTGCACCTGCACGCGCGAGGTGCCGTCAGCGGCCAGCGACAGGGCGCTGGTGGGCACGGCGAGGACCGGCCCCTTGGTCGATTCGGTGGGGATGGTCAGGCGCAGCGACGCGCCTTCCAACCGGCTGCGCGTCTCGGTGACGCGCACCTCGACGTAGACGTGATAACCATCGACCCCGCGCGTGCCGGGTGTGGCCGCCACCTCGTGCACGACGCCTTTGCCTTTCAGGCCCAGGTCCTGCTCGTCGATGGTCACCACCATGCCGGGTTTGACCAGCGCTGCCGATTCGAGCGGCAACGCAGCGTCGACGGAAAGCTGGTTGTCGGTGACCGACAGCAGGGTTCCGCTGGCGCTGGAACCGACTGTGGCAGTGACTTCTTCCACCCGCACCGGCAGCGACGGGATGAACACCAGTTCGTCGACCGGCACCTGCACGCCGATGCGCTGCTTCGCAGCCGCGTAATCCGCCGCCAGCCGCTCGGCCCGTTCCGTGCTCAGTCGGGCATCGAGTTCGGCCAGCCGTTGCGCGGTGACCGCTGCCTCCACCGCCTTCTGTCCGTCGAGGCGGGCGGCTCGCAGCGCCGCCTCCGTCAGCGCGAGTTGTCCGGTGGCGAGACCCGCGTCGCGTTCGGCCGCCAGCACCGCCAGTTCGCCTTCGATTTTCGTCTTGCGTGCGGCGGCGCGTGCCAGTTCGAGCTTGGCATCAGCCGCCGCCCGTGCCGTGGCGGGTTGCCGGGGGTCGAGCACGATCAACGCGCGCTCTGCGGTCTGCGCGGCCAATTCGGCGGCCGCCGCGGTGTCGGCATGCGCGGCTTTCGCGCGTTCCGATTCGACCATCAGCGGCGTACCGGCATCGGTGTTGATGCGGCGCGCATCGGCCAGCTTCGCGGCCAGGTCCGCACCCGCCACTTTCAGCGCGTGGTCCGCACTGGCGCGCGCCGACTCCACGCCCAGAGCGGCAGAACCCAAGGTGGCGGCGGCAGTCAGGCGCGCCTTGTGGCCGTCGGCAGCATCGCGTTCCAGTGTGGCCAGTGCAGCGAGCTGCTCGCGCGTGGGCCCGAACGGCTCCCATTTGCGGGAGCGGTACCAACGCGCCACGGCGGAGGCCGTGTGCTGGTCATACACACCGTCCACGGCACCGGGATCGAAGCCCATTCGTGCGAGCGCTTGCTCAAGTTGGCGCACGTCGTCGCCGGAGGTTCCCGGTGCCAGGTCACGGTATGCCGGAACGGCACCGCGCAGAAGGAAGACCGGCCGCCCCGACGCCGTCAGCACCACGCTGCCTTCATCGAGCGCAGCGTTTCGCAAGGGCAACGTACCGATCAGGCCAGCCGCTCCCTTGACAGCCGACGGTGCCAGTGAAATCTTTTGAGGCAAGCCGAAGCGAGCAGTGCCTCGCGTGACGATGGTCGAGGCCAGCACACGCTGTTCGACCGGAACCAGGATCGCTGACGGTGACGGTGCGGCGGTGCGCGCCGCTGCGTCCGCTGGCGACTCGATGCGCGAGCCGGCGAACCAGGCACCCAGGGCGATGACCGCCGCAAAACCCAGGATGGCCGTCAGCGCGATCGATCGTTTGCCGGCCATGGTGCAGCGCTATTGGGGCTTGCGGGAGAACAGTTCTTCCTCGATCTTGTCGGCCACCGGGTCAAGCAGTTCGTCGCGCATTTGAAGATGCTTGACCGCGACCTTGCGCTCGTAAGCCTGCAAATCCTTCAAGGCAGTGCGCTGCGCGGGCGTCATCTGTTCCAGCGTCAACGTTCCACCACCCGTCAATGCGGCCAATCGCTTGCGGATGTCGGCTTCCACGTCGTCCGGGTGCGCATAGTCGAAACCAGACTTGCGCATCTCGTCGACGTACTTGCGAACCACAGCCTTCATGCGCGGGTCCTTGTTGATCAGCGCGTCTTTCGGGTTGTAGTAGGTGGCCGTGATCTGGTCGGGCTTGAACACCTGCGCTATGGCCTTCTTGGTGCAGCCGCCGGTAGACGAGAAGTTCTCGATCTCCAGGCTCACCGCGAAGGTGGCACCGGTGTTCTCACCGAACAGCGCGCGGTTGTAGGCCACCTGGCCCGACGGCTGCAACTTCTTGTAGAACTGGATGTTGCGTTCGCCCAGCCCCTCGCGTCCGGGGCTATAGCCGGAGGCGAGTTGCGGCGGCGCGCCGGTATAGGTGGTCGAGACGCCAAAGCCATATTTGGCGAAGAACTCTTTCTCACTCATGCCGGGCAACTTCTTGTCCGCCGTCATGCCACGCCGCACAGTGTTGAAGTCGGCGGCCACGTACTCGAATCCCTGCTCGCGCATGCAGGTGCTGATCAACGATTCAACCTTCTCGACCGATTCGACCAACTGCTTCGGGCTCATGCCGAACTCTTCGGTTCCCATGCCCGCAGGCGGCGCTGCCGAGTTGACCGCGGCGGGCAGCAGCAGTGCTGCGCACAGAGCGCTTGTGATGACTACCTTCATGGTTGAAGCCTCCGGTGGATTGTTAAAACAAGATTGCCGCGCAACGCAACAAATTCTAAACTTGGGTGTCTCGGCCGACAGGGCGGCGAAGTGCCTCGATTCACTCGCGGTGCCCGCGGAACCGACCCACCTGCAAGGGGAAAAACATGACCATTCATTCGAGTGCGGCAGCCAGCCACGGCAGCGTACGCTGGCGCGCGCAGGCCGGCCAATTGAAAGTGGCTCACGCATGGGTGCTGGCCGCCATGTTGGTGGCGGGCGGGGTGGCGCTGAAGTTCGGGCTGTCGCCCAACTCGGGCGTGGGCCGCACCGATGCCGCACTGGCCAAGGCGAGCACAGGCCAGCACGAGGTCGACTTCGGCCTTGTGGAATTGAATCCGAGCCAGCCGACGCCTGTCACGTCGTACAAGAACGGCGGCAACATGGTGCTGTATGCGGGAGAAGAATTGCGGTTCGAGGTGCTTGGAGGCCAGGGACTCGCGGAAGCCAGCTTGCCGGCCATCGAACTGCGCACCGAAGGGAGTGCGCAGTTGTTGCCCGGTAGCAGCGGCACACTGCGGGTCGAAGGCCCTGCCGGTCGGGCCATGCCGGCCACCATGGTTTCGCAAGGGTCTCGCCATTCGTTGCCGGGCGGTGCGCCGCCGCGCCTGTCTGTGAAGGTACAGGTCTACGGCAATGAGCGGCCGAAGTAAATGGCTTTGACTCGGCTTCACTGCTCGTCGCTTCACTTCTTCGCGGTGGTGAACGCAGTCTCCACGAACGACGCATTGCCTTCGACCAAGACCGTGCCGATCGAAACCTTGTACCGGTTCCCCGGAAGCAGCACACCGTCGGGCACAAGGTAGGCGCGCGCGCCTCCGGCCAGCACCGCCTGGGCGACTTTGACGCCGCTCTCATCGTGTTCGATCGTCACGAGGCATGAACTCAGGTTCTTGGGCGCATCCCATTTCATGCGCAAACCGCTGATCGGCACGTCGCCCTCGTCCGCCCGTGGCCGAATCAAGGTGGCAGTGCCAGGCAGCTTGTGACTCAGATTGGCCGTGCCGCTGACGGCTGTGCCTGACACCGTGCTGGCCCTGAAGCTGTAAACCCCGGCAGGGAAATCGGCCTGCAGTCCGGCGAGTGATTTTGGCTCGGGTGTCTCCAGTCGAATCGTTCGAATGCCGAGCTTGGTGTTCGGCGCAGCGAACTCGAGCACCGTGCGACCGTCGGGCGCTGTGACCTTCAGGTTGGCCAAGCCGGTGGCACCTCCGGTCGCCTCAAAAACAATTTCGAAGTCTCCATCGGTCGCGTTCTGCTCGACGCGCACGGCCAGATGCTCGAACTTGGCATCTGCCGCCAAAGCAGCGCCACCGGAGGCCGCTGCCCACGCCGCGGTCAACGCCAACACTGCTGCGTGCATGCGCTTCATTTGCGACTCCCGCTATTTGCCGACGCCGAACTCGATGCCGTACAGCTCGGCCGCACCGTTGGTCACCAATTTCGTACCTACCGCCGGACCCTTGACGAGGTAGACCTTGTCACCTTCGATGGCCTCGACCTTCAATGGGGTGCGCGCGTAGACGTTCTTCTCGGCGCTGGCGAAAGCCCACTCACCGCCCGAAGGGTCGTACAGCAACGCGTTGTAGGGCATGGTCAGGCGCTCACCCGACTTCGTGACTTCGGCGAACTCGATGCCCAGACGCTTGGTTTCGATGTCTTTGAGCGTGATCCGCTTGATGCCATCCGCGTCCGCTTTTCCAACCATCTCAAGTTTCGGAGTTTCAGCCTTGGGCGCTGCACCGCTCTTGATGCACCCAGCGAGCGCAAACAAGACCATCACTACAACGACGTTCCAACGATTGATACTTTGCATGGTGTGCCACCTTTTGGCTTGAGGAAAATGATGAGCCTTCAGCTCTGGCCAGTCGACTGGGTCGGTAAGTTTGGCTGCCAAGGCACGGGCGGCGCAGACGTGGCACTCATTGGCTTGCCGAAGCGCAAGTACAGCGAGGGCACGACGAACAGGTTGAGGATCGTCGAGGTGATCAATCCGCCCAGAATCGCCACCGCCATCGGGTGCTCGATTTCGTTGCCCGGTATCGTGCCCGCGATGACCAGCGGCAGCACCCCGAAGCCGGCGGCCAGTGAGGTCATCAAGATCGGTGACAGCCGCTCTCGCGCGCCGCGCAGCACAAGCTCGCGTCCAAAGGTCTCACCCTCGTAGCGTTCGAGGTGCTGGAAGTGATTGATCATCAAGATGCCATTGCGCGCGGCAATGCCCAGCACGGTCAACAGGCCGACAAGGGTGCCAAGCGAAACAATCTGGTCGCCAACGCCGGTTGCAAGAATGGCACCCACAAGCGCGAAGGGCAGCGTCACCATCACCAGAAAAGAAAGTCGCCAGCTGTTGAAGGCGGTCTGCAGAATGAGCAGCACCGCCACCAGCGCGGCTGCCGACGTGATCAGCAAGCGCCGCTGCGCAACTTGCAACTCCGCATACTCGCCCAGCACCTCGGCGTGGTAGCCACGCGGAAACTCGACCTTGGTCAGCCGGCGTTGCACTTCCTGCGCCACTGCGGCGAGCCGGCCTGTGTCGGTGACGTCGGCCGAGATGTCGATTCGACGCGAGCTGTTCTCGCGCAGCACCATGTTCGGCGCGGGCTTGAATTCGACCTTGGCCAGGTCGCCCAGACGCACCTGCGTTCCATCGCGGGCGTCAAGCATCAACTCGTTGACGCCCATGATGCTGTTGCGGTGCCGCTGTGCACCCCACACGTGAACCTCGAAGTTCTTTCCGTCGCGCCAGATGTCGCCCGCCTCTTCACTGGCGACGAAGATCGATGCAGTGCGCCGCACATCGCCCGGCTTGATGCCGTAACGCGAGGCCTTCGCAAGATCGACCTCGATCTGGATTTGCGGCACCTCGGTCAGCAACTGCACATGCGGGTGCACGACCCCTTCGATGGTCGATATCAATGCCTGCACCTCCTCGGCTTTCTTGCGCATCACGCCCAGGTCATCGCCGCTGATTCGAACCACGATGCCGTGGCCCGTGCCACTGAGCACTTCTTTTGTGCGCTCTTTCAAGTAGGTTTGCACGTCGCGCTGAAGCCCCGGGAAGGTGTCTACAACCGCTTGCACCGCCGCCACCGTTTTGTCGTAATCGACATTGCGATCAATGCTGATCCAGTTCTCGGCGAAGTTCATGCCCACGGGCTCATCCGACAAGGTGCCCTGCCCGATGTGCGCCCCGAAATTGCGCACTCCCGGGATCGCCCGCAATTCCTTCGCCCCAGCCTGCACGATGCGCAGCATTTCCGGATGCGAGGTGCCGGGCCTGGCAACCCAGTGCATCAGGAAGTCGCGCTCCTTGAAGGCGGGAAAGAAGCCCTGCCCCAGCAGAGGCAGCACGGCCAGGCCGATCAACGCGACCACGCCGACAGTCGCATAGGCAGTGCGGGGGTGCGAGATGATCGGTGCCAGCCAGGCGACGTAACGTTCCTGGAGCCAGCGCGCCACCGGCGACCCGTGTTTGTGCAGCGGTGCTTTGGCAAGCACCACCAGCGCCAGGGCCGGCGTGACCGTCAACGCCACCACCATCGAGGCCAGGATCGCCAGCGCGTACGCTGACGCCAGGGGCCGGAAGAACGATCCCGTCAAACCCTGCAGCATGAAGATCGGCACCGTGGTGGCAACGATGATCAGCGTGGCGTGAATGATCGGTGCGCGCACTTCGAGCGAGGCTTCCAGAATGATCGACCAGGTCGGCTGGGCGCTGCCTTCGAGACGGCGCTGTCGCAACCGGCGAACGATGTTCTCGACATCGATGATCGCGTCGTCGACGATCACGCCCAGCGCGATCACCAGGCCAGCCAGCACCATCGTGTTGATTGACGCCCCTGTGTACTTGAGCACCAGCCCGGCCACCACCAGCGACAGCGGGATCGACAAGATGCTGATCAGCGCAACCCGCCACTCGAAAAGGAACAGCAGCAGGACGACCACGATCAGCGCAAAGCCGATCAGCATCGCGCTGCTGAGGTTGACCAGCGCGTCCTCTATGAAGGTTGCTGGGCGGAAGATGGTGGTGTCGATCTCGATCCCTGGCAGGCCGGCGCGCATCTGCTCAAGCGCGGCTTCGACGCCCCTCGTCACCTCCATCGTGTTGCCCCACGCGAGCTTCTCGACGATCAGCATCAGGCCGATGCCGTCGTTGATGATCGCGTCACCGTTCAGGTGTGGCTGGGTGTCGCGCACCACGGTGGCCACGTCGCCCAGCCGCACAAGCGGGTTGCCCGTGGACTTGTCGCCCTTGGACCTGTCGCTGTCCATGTTGATGGGCATCTTGGCCAGCTCTTCGGGTGTGAGGTTCGGCAGCTTGTGCCGCACGCCCAGACGCTGGTTCGGCGTGTCGATGTAGCCGCCGGTGCCGATCTCGTGGCCGGCGATGTTCTTCAGCATGCCGACGTCGAGCGCGTCCGAGGCAGCTTCCATCACGCCGTTGATCGACACCTTGTGCTCGCGCATCTTGTCGGCGTCGGCGTGCACCTGCAGCACGTTCCAGCGGTCGCCCCAGATCGCCACGTTGGCCACGCCAGGCACCATCATCAATCGTGGCCGCACTGTCCAGTAAGCGGTCAGCGCGGTATCGATCAGGTTCTGGGTCGACTTGTCTTTCACCGACAGGCCGATCTTCATCACTCGGCTCGTCGATGACAGCGGCTGGATCATGAACGGGGAGGTGGCCCAGCGCGGCAGTTGCGAGGTGATGCCGGTGACGCGCTCTTGCACGCGAAGGCGTGCGTCCATCAGGTTGGTGCCCGGCTTGAAGATCAGGATCACGTCGGACATGTCGTTGACCGACCGCGTACGCAGCACGTCGAGGCCTTCGATGCCGTTCAGCGCCTGTTCCATCGGCACGGTAACCAACGCCTCCACGTCGGCGGCCGGCATGCCCAGGCACAGCACCTGCACTTCGACCTTGGGCGGCGCGAACTCGGGGTACACGTCGACGGGCATACCGCGGAACTGGGTGGTTCCGAAGACGATCAGCAACGCCGCGCCGACGAGCAAGAGGAAACGCAGCCGCAGGCTGGTTTGAACGATCCATCGCATCATGGTTGAGGCTCCCTCGCAGTGGTGGGAAGGCGCGATCAGCGCACGACGAAACGAGTCGGCGGCGCGCCCACCGACGACACCCCGGCCGCCGGCAGCGCAAAGCGCAAATACAGCGCCGGCACCAGCAGCAGGTTCGCCAGCGCGCCGGCCAGCATCCCGCCGATCACGCTGGCCGCGAGCGGGCCGGCGATCTCGAGCCCGGCCACGCTGCCGTACACCAGCAATGGCAGCAAGGCGACTGTGCTCCCGACCGTGCTGAGCACGACGGCGTCGAACCGTTCCCCGGCAGCGCGCAACACAAGGTCGCCCCCGAACGCCTCGCCTTCGCGCTCGAGCCGCTGACAATGCTCGATGAACAACATGCCACCGCGTGCGCAGATCGCCAGTGCCGCCAAGCCGCCCATCAACGACAGCGTGGACACGCCAGCGCCCTGTGTGGCGGCACCCAGCGCGGCACCAGCCACTGGCAGCAAAAGGGTTGCGAAGAGCAACGCACCGAGGCGCCAGCTGTCGGTGCGCGCCTGCAACACGAAGAAGATCGCGATCACAGCCGCCAGCGTGTACAGCATCAGGTGACGCTGCGCACTTTCGCGTTCGGCGGATTCGCCCATCAACTCGACGTGGTGCTCGGACGGGAAGCCGATCTTCCTCAATCGACCCTCGACCACCGCATTGACGCTGGCGATGGAAACACCTTCGATGCCGGCCGTCACGTCGATGTATCGCGATACGGCGTCATGCTTGATGACCGAAGGGTTCGGACGAATGCGCACCTCGGCCACGTCACCCAGGCGGACCTGGCTTTGGTTCGGCGCATCGACCAGCACATCTTGCACACTGCTCACGCTGTCACGCTTGCCCGGAATTCCCCACACCACCACATCGAAGATCTTCTGCTCTTCGAACAGACTGCCCGCTGTGATGCTGGACAACTGCGTTGCCGCAGCCCGCCGCACGTCGCCAGGCTTGACGCCCTTGGCCGACGCCTTGTCAACGTTGACCTCGACCTCGACAGCCGGCTCCACGATGGGCAGGCGCACCTGCGGGGCAAGGACGCCCGGAACTTCGGCAAGGAGTTTGGCAACTGTTTCGGCCTTGGCCTGCAGGACTTCGTAGTTGCGACCATAGACGCGAACCACCACGCTGTCACCGGTACCCGCCGCCAGTTCGCGAACGCGAAGATTCGGATAAGCGCTGACATCCGAGCGAATGCTGAGGTTGGCCTTCATCGCATTGTCGATAGCCGCGAACGTGGCGTCGTAATCGGCATCGGGAGCGATGCCGACCCAAAGATCGCCAGCATCGACGCTGGAGACCAGATCCGAGTTGGATGCTCTGCCGATGTGCCCACC
The DNA here is from genome assembly GCA_031378565.1 of Burkholderiales bacterium. Classification (GTDB taxonomy): domain Bacteria; phylum Pseudomonadota; class Gammaproteobacteria; order Burkholderiales; family Burkholderiaceae_C; genus JANYJJ01. Next base: position 3,502 of record JANNEI010000264.1, on the reverse strand, counting down.
CACGCTGCGAACGCCGGGAATGGCTCGCAACTCCTTGCTGGCCGCAACGACGATGCGCGTCATCGCGGGCAGTGAGGTGCCGGGTGCGGCGTTCATGCGCACGACGATGTCGCGGTCTTTCAACGCTGGCACCAGGTTGACGTCCAGCAGCCGCGGCACCGCGACCAGCCCGCCGACGATGATGATGGCGGTCGCGCCCAGCACCAAGCCAGGGCTGCGCACCGCGCCGCGCACGACATTGGCGTAGATGCCGCCCATCGCCCGTGCGAGCGGCGATGCACGGCCTTCACCACCGGCCGAGGGCGTGGAAAGCAGCGCGGTCGCCAGGGCCGGTGTGACGATCAGCGCCACCAGCATCGACACGCCGACCGTCAACGCATACGCAAGCGCCATCGGTTGCACGAAATCGGCACGGACCTCGGTCAGCACCAGCACCGGGGCCACCGAGACCAAGACGATCGCGAGCGACGTCAACATCGTTCCGCCGACTTCTTTCGACGCGGCGACCACGGTGTCGAACGTGCTTACTGCACTCTGGCTGCCGTCGGTGGAGCGACTGCGGGTCAGCCAACGGCGAACGTTGACGACCCCCACCAAAGCGTCGTCGATGACCACAGCGAGCGCCAGCACCAAGCCGGCGACGATCATCATGTTGAGCATCAACCCGTAGGCCGACAGCAGCATCCACGCTGCAGTCAGGCTGAGCACCACGGCGACGAGGCTGACCAGCGCCGCGCGCCAGCTGAACAGGAAGGCACCGACCAGCAACACCAGCAGCAGCAGCCCGACGCCCAGGCTGCCGACCAGGTTGGCGCGCGCAGTTTCGACGAAAGTGTGAGCCCGGAAAACCGTGGTGTCGAATTGAATGCCGGTGAGGCCGGGGCGCATCGCATCGAGCGCCTTCTCGACGCTGCTGGTGACCGCGGCGATGCTCGTGCCGGGCGACCGCTCGACCACGAGCATCAGCCCAGCGCCGTCTTGCACGACAGCATCACCAATCAACATCTGATGGCCGTCGACGAGATCAGCCACTTCACCCAGCGTCACCAGTTTCGGCGAGTCGCTTTCGACCGAGACCTTGCCCAGATCGGCGGCGGTCTTGATGGGCTGCGTGTGGTTGATCGAGATGCGCTGGTGCGCGGTGTCGATGAAGCCACCGGTGCCGGGCGTCGAAGCCTCGACATAGGTCAACGGCGAAGACCACATCGCGTTCGCCGCCGTCTTGATGACATCGTCGATGACGAGGCGGTTCAAGCGCAGGCGATGCGGGTCGATGAGCACTTGCAACTGGCGGTCACGCAGGCCCCAGATCGACACGTTCGACACGCCGGGCACTGACAGCAGCCGCTGCCTGACCTTCCAGCGCGCGAGGGTGGACATCTCGATCAGCGACATGTCCTTCGACGACATCGCAATCATCATCACACGGCTGGTCGTGGCGACCGGCTGGATGACGAAAGGAGGCTTTGACACCGCCGGCAAGGCCGGCACCATCGTCAGGCGCTCCTGCACCACCTGCCGGGCGCGAATGTCGTTTGTTCCGGGCTCAAAGATCATTTCTACCGCCGACAATCCGGGTGCGGAGTTCGACCTGATCTTGTGCAGCCACGGGATGCCGGTGAAGAATTCCTGCTCCATCGGATTGGTGATCAGGTTCTCGGCTTCTTCGGGAGAAAGTCCGAGCGCCTCGGTTTGAACCTCGACGCGGACGGGTCCGAAGTCGGGCAGTGCCTCGACCGCGGTGTCGGACATCCGACTGAAGCCGACTCCCAGCAAGGAGACAGCCACGGCAATGACGATGAGCCTGAACTTGGCGCTCGCTCCGATGATCCAGTGCAACATAAGATCCCCCCGCATGAAGACTCGATGAGCCCGTCGCAACCTTGAAACATTGCGCTACCGACAGGCTCAAGTGAAGAGCTGCTGGGCAGCGAATCCCCGCGACGATGAACTTGTTTTTATTGCTACCCGCCGTGAGGTATACGTGGCCGCAAAGCGTCCGTCAACGTAGCCCCCTAACCTATGGGGGAGGGTTTCAATCCCAACCGACGGCTCGCCGAACAGCGACAAGTTGCTGCCGGCGCCTGAGCGAGATCGTCACAATTGCAACCGCAGCAGTCACGATTCCAAGGGCCTCCATCGGCAGCGCGGAACCGAGATCAACGCGCGCTCCGGCTCATGCGCAAAACCGCATTGCAGCTGTCCTTTGCAGATGTTTCGATGCTGCTGTCATCCCGATCGGAGGTTCGAAGCGTGCGTTACGTGAAACACAATCATCCGATGGCCTCAGGACGAACAAGCCACTCGGTGCCGACACCTTCGATCCAGAGAATTCTTCCCGCCACGCGCTCATGGCCGCTGCACGGCGCAGTGGCCACGCGGCGCATCGAACAGCGCAGCACCGCCGTGCTGCCCGCCCACACGTTGATGCGACGTGCTGGCGACGCCGTGGCTCGGCTTTGCCTGGCCCTGGTGCCGCACGCTGGCCGCGTGTGGATTGCAGCCGGCCCCGGCAACAACGGCGGTGACGGGCTGGAGGCCGCGGCGCGGTTGCAGGCGGCGGGCGTGCGCGTTCAAGTCACGTGGCTGGGCGACGAGGCCCGCCTGCCCGCCGATGCGAAAGACGCGCTGGCTCGGGCGCAAGCTGCAGGCGTGTCGATCAGCACCGGCTTGCCGTCAGAAGCTGAGGTGATCGACTTCGCGATCGACGCGCTGCTGGGCATCGGCACCACGCGAGCACCGGACGGGCCGATGGCCAGCGTGATCCAGCACCTGGATCGACTGCGGGGTCGCGTGCTGTCGGTGGACCTTCCATCGGGCCTGCACCCGGACACAGGCCAACCCCTCGGCGACGCCTGCGTGCATGCCACGCACACGCTCGCCCTGCTCACGCTGAAGCCCGGCCTGTTCACCGGCTCGGGGCGCGACCACGCTGGAACGGTCTGGCTCGACCAGCTGGCGTCGGACAGCGACTCAGAGCCGCCTGACGCCTGGCTGCATGGCGCTGCGGCTTCGGTGGCGACGACACGCGCGCATGCGCTGCACAAGGGCAGCTTCGGCGACGTGGCGGTGGTCGGCGGCGTCAGCGGGATGCGTGGTGCCGCCGTGCTCGCCGCGCGCGCAGCACATGCGGCGGGTGCGGGCCGAGTCTTCGTTGACCTGCTCGATGCGCACGGCGCGTCCGGCGAAGGCATCGACATGCTGCGCCCCGAGTTGATGTTTGCGAGCGGCTGGTCGGGCCGGGAGGCCGCCGTGCTGAAGCGCAGCACCGTGGTCTGTGGATGTGGCGGCGGCGACGCCGTGCGGCACGTGCTGCCGCGGCTGCTCAGCTTGGTGCCGCGGCTGGTGCTGGATGCCGACGCGCTGAATGCGCTGTCCGCCGACCCGTCCTTGCTGGCCCTGTTGCGTCAGCGCGGCGGTCGGCAACAGGCGACCGTGCTGACGCCGCATCCGCTCGAAGCGGCGCGCCTGCTGGGTTGCAGCACGCACGACGTGCAGGCGG
>JANNEI010000169.1:0-20148 GCA_031378565.1 Burkholderiales bacterium | reverse complement strand
TTGTTCGGCTGCCACGAACAGTTGCGACTCGGCGGCGCGGCTGTGGATCAGCGAGCGCACCTTGTCGTCGGCCACCATCAGTTCGTAGACGCCGGTGCGGCCCTTGTAGCCGGTGTCGCTGCAGGCGGCACAGCCCACGGGGTGGAAACGGCCACGCGCGTCGACCTTCTTGCAGGTGGGGCACAGCTTGCGCACCAGGCGCTGCGCCAGCACGCCGAGCAGGCTGCTGCTGAGCAGGAAGGGCTCGACGCCCATGTCGGTCAGCCGCGTCACGGCGCTGGGTGCGTCGTTGGTGTGCAGGGTGGCCAGCACCAGGTGGCCGGTGAGCGACGCCTGAATGGCGATCTGCGCGGTCTCGAAATCGCGAATCTCGCCGATCATGATCACGTCGGGGTCTTGCCGCAGGATGGCCCGCAGCGCCTTCGCGAAGGTCAGGTCGATCTTCGGATTCACCTGCGTCTGGCCGATGCCCGCCAGCTCGTATTCCACCGGGTCTTCGACCGTCAGCACGTTGGTGCCGCTGGTGTCGACGCGGCCGAGCGATGCGTACAGCGTGGTCGTCTTGCCCGAGCCGGTGGGCCCGGTGACGAGCACGATGCCGTGCGGTTGCTTGATCAGCTTGTCGAAGCGCGTCAGCACGTGGCCGCTCATGCCCAGCGATTCCAGCGAGAACTTCGAGTCGCCCTTGTCGAGCAGGCGCAGCACGGCGCGCTCGCCGTGCGCCGACGGCAGGGTGGAGACGCGCACGTCGACCGCGCGGCCGCCGATGCGCAGACTGATGCGGCCGTCCTGAGGCAGCCGCTTCTCGGCGATGTCGAGCTCGGCCATGATCTTCAGGCGCGAGATCAGCGCAGCGTGCAGCGCCTTGTTCGGCTGCACCACCTCGCGCAGCGTGCCGTCAACGCGAAAGCGCACCGCGCTGCTGCGCTCGTACGGCTCGATGTGGATGTCCGACGCGCCGTCCTTCGCGGCCTGGGTCAACAGCGCGTTCAGCATGCGGATGATCGGCGCGTCGTTCGAGGCTTCCAGCAGGTCTTCGATCGCCGGCAGCTCCTGCATCATGCGGCTCAGATCGACCGCGCTCTCGACTTCGCCGATGACGGTGGCCGCGCTCGACTCGCTGCCCGCGTAGGCCACGGCAATCCGATTCCCCAGGGTGGATGCCGATTCGCGCTCCAGCTGGTCCACGTCGTACAGCCGCAGCACTTCGCCGAGCGCGCTCAGCGACACGCTCTCGGGGGCCCACAGCACCAGCCGCTCGCCGTCGTCTTCGAGCAGCAGGGTGTGCGCCTTGGCGTAGGCGTAGGGAAGGGGGTGGCGTGCGCCCATGGCGGCTCAGTTCTTCGGTGCGGGTGTGGGTGTCGATGGCAGCGGCCCCAGCGCTGGCGGGCTGGCCGGATCGGTGGGCGGGCGCAAGGGCGGCAGCACCGGGCCTTCATTGATCGGCACCACCACGCTGGGTGTCGGCTGCGAGTCTTTTTGCTGCGCGCGAATGGCGTCGTAGCGGTCCAGCGTCAGCGCATCGGCAGCCTGCTGGGTGCGGATCACCACCGGCCGCAGGAACACCATCAGGTTCGACTTGCTGCGGGTGCGGTTGTCGATGCGGAACAGGTTGCCCAGCACCGGAATGTCGCCGAGGTAAGGCACCTTGGAGACGCTGCCGCTGTACTCGTCCTTCAGCAGACCGCCCAGCACCATGATGGCACCGTCGTCCACCACCACGGTGGTCTCGATCGCGCTCTTGTCGGTGGTCGGGCCGGCGGTGGCCGAGGTCGACGACACGCTGGAATTTTCCTGGTAGATGACCATCCGCACGGTGCCGCCCTCGCCGATCTGCGGCTTCACTTTCAGCGTCAGGCCCACGTCCTTTCGCTCCACCGTCTGGAACGGGTTGACCGAGCTTCCGCTGGCACCGGTGTTGGTGAACGAGCCGGTGATGAAGGGCACGTTCTGACCGATCACGATGCGCGCCTCTTCATTGTCCAGCGCGATCAGGTTCGGGGTGGACAGCACGTTGCCGCCCAGATTGGTTTCGAGGAAGCGGGCCAGTGCGCCGAGCGTGTAGAACTCGCCCACCTTCTTCAGGATGCCGATGTTGAAGCCGCCCGGGATGCCCGCGCCGATCGCGCTGGCAATGCCCGCGCTGCCCTGCGCGGTGGCCGCCGACAGGTTGATGATGTTGCTGTTGCCGGTGCCGAAACTGGTGCCCGCGCCGACGATGGTGCCGTCGCCTTTCTGGCCCGACACACCCTGCCACTGGAAGCCGAACTCTGCCGCCTTGGTGGCGTCGACCTTGACGATCATCGACTCGATGTAGACCTGCGCGCGGCGCGAATCCAGCTGGTCGATCACCGAGCGGAGCTGGCGGTACATCGGCTCGGGTGCCGTGATGATCAGCGAATTGGTGGACGGGTCGGCCTGGATGAAGCCGCCGGTCGACGGCCCGGCCGACGCGCTGAGGCTGGCGGTGCCCGTGGTGGTTGCGGGCGTGCCCGCGCTGGCACCGCCGATTCCGATCAGCGGCGAGGCCGCCGCCGGCAGGCTGCTGCTGGCACCGCCGCCCGACGGGCCGCTGCTGGCACCGTAGGCCGCACGCAGCACCGCTGCCAGTTTGGTGGCGTCGGCATTTTTCAGGTAGACGACCCAGATGTTGCCGGTGGCGTTGGTGCCGCTCGAGGGGCGGTCGAGCTTGTCGATCAGCGAGCGGACCGACGCCATGCGCGACGCGTTGGGCGAGCGCACGATCAGCGAGTTGTTGCGAGAATCCACCAGCACGGTGGGCGCGCTGGTCACGGTGGCACCCGGCACACCCGGCACACCGGCGGTGTCGGACAGGCGCTGCACCAGCGCGGCCACGTCGGACGCCACGGCGTGCTTGAGCGTGATCACCTCCACCTCGCCGGCCCCGGGCGTGTCCATCGCCGCGATGATCTTGGCGATGCGCTGCAGGTTGTCGGCGTAGTCGGTGATGACGAGGCTGTTGTTGCCGGGGTTGGCGTTGATGGTGTTGTTGGCGCTGATAAGCGGCCGCAGCACCGGCACCAGGTTGTTCGCGTTTTCGTGGTTCAGGCGAAAGATCTGGGTGATCACCTGGTCGCCGCGGCGGTTCACTTCGCCCACCGACACGGTGCCGGCCTGCACCTTGGCGTCGGCCTCGGGCACCACCTTGAACAGGCCGCCGACTTCGACCACCGTGAAGCCCAGACCCCGCAACGACGCCAGAAAGCTCAGGTAGGCCTCGCGCGGCGACATCGGCTCTTCGCTGTACAGCGTCATCGTCCCCTTGACGCGCGGGTCGACGATGAACTGCTGCTTCAGAATGGCGGCCATCGCGCGCGTGACACCTTCGATGTCGGCGTTGACGAAGTTCAGCGTGACGGGCTCGCCGCGAAAGCGCGCGTTGGCCGACTGGGCCTGCACCGACAGGCTGGGTGCGAGCGTGGCGCACAGCAGAGCCGCTGTCACGACCGACCCCAGAACCGAGGCCAGCCGGTGCGGCGGTCGCACGCGATGCAGGTGCGATTGCTTGTTCATGGTCATCCGATCGAAATGACGGACCGCGCGCCGTCGCGCCGCCCGATGATGTTCAGCAGGTTGGACAGTGCGGCCTCGTCGGCAGCCAGCGCCCGCGCCTCGCCCCGAAAGCGCAGCTTGCCTGCGCCCGACGTGCCGGTGCCGCTGAGCTGCAGCGCGCCTTCCTGGGTCGACAGGTTGAGTTGTGCGGTGCCTGCATTGGCGGCGTCTCCCGACACCGTCAAGCGGTAGCTGCCCAGGCTGGGCAGGGTCGACAGCCGCGATGAGACGCCGACCAGTTCCAGGTCGGCCTGGCCGTCCACCCGCCAGCGGCCCTGCACCGCCTCGACCGTCATGCCGGGCGACACCAGGCGCGCCACGCCGCCGAGTTGCAGGGTGTTCCACGGTGTGCCCAGGCCGCCCAGCCAGGCGCTGGGCCACTGACCGATCCAGCCCGCCACCGGCAACAGCGTGGCGCTGACACGGTTGAAGCCCGGACGCAGCAGCACCGCGACGGTGCCGTTCAGGCAACACGCCTGCGCAGCCCGCACCTCGAACGCGGTGCCGCGCCAGCCGAGCGTCCAGCTCAGGCGGCCGGGCAGGGCACTGGCGTCGCGGCTGCCTGGCCCGCCGGTGAGCACCACCACCGCGCTGCCGGTCCACAGCGTGCCGCGCGCGTCGGCCAGCAACACCCGCTCACCGGTGGCCGACGAAACGGCGTGGGCCACCCAGGCTGCCGGCGCGAAGACGATGACGCCGAGCAGCACCCCGAGCACGCTGCCGGCGACGGCCCAGCGGGCGGCCGCGCCGCGCGAGCGGTCCCAGGCCAGTTCGGCAAAGGTCGATTCGCCCCAGCCGGTGGCTGCCACCGTGGGCGACCATTGGGGCTTGCGTTTGCGCAGGATCACGGCGCACCTCCCAGGCTGACCACCACGCTGCCGCTGAAGCCTTGCGGGTTGCGCACCCACTGCGCTTCCAGGGGCCTGGCGCGGGCGGTGCTGCGTGCTTCCTGCAGCCAGTCGCGCAGCGCTTCGGCGCTGACGCCGGTGAGCGTCAGCGTGGCGCGGTCGCCTTGCAGCACCAGGCGCGCCTTGTCGCCGAGCCGCTCGCTCGCGGCCTTCAGCGCCATTGCGGCCTGCGCCGGTGCCACCGGCGGCGCGGCCCGCAGGCTGCCCGTCTCGGCGGCCAGCCGCTGCATCTGCTGCAACTGGGCGTCGAGCTGGTCGAGCCGGGCCGGTGCGTCGAGCACACTGCGCCACGCGGGCCGCACGGCCAGCATCCAGACAACCACAAACAGCACGACCGCCAAACCGGCGGACAGGTAGCGACGCTCGCGCGGTGCCAGCGAGCGCCAGCGCGCATTGAGTTGGTGGCCCACCGCGGTCAGCGCCGGCGGCATCGATTGGCTGCGGCCGTTCAAAGGGAGCCCCCTGCGGTCGAGGCACGGCTGATGGCCAGCTTGCCGTTGCCGGCATCCACCGCCCAGCCGCCCGGGCGCAGCCTGTCGCGGAACTCGGCCACCTGGGCGTCGTTCCAGCCCGCGCCGGGCAGCGTCAGGCGACCGGTCTCGAAGGTCAGCGCGTCCACCGGCGGGCGCTCGGCAGGCCAGGCCGCTGCCGCGGCTTGCAGCATCGGCTCCAGGTCGGTGTCGCCGGGCTTGCCGGCAGCGGTGCGCAAGGTCTGCACTTCACGCTGCATCTGCAGCGGTGCGTCCAGCACGGCACGCACCTGCGGGAAGGTGGTTTGCAGCAGGCGCGTCATGGCCAGCCGCCTGTCTGTCACCAGCGCCTCCTGGTGCCACGCCCACAGGTTGAGCCCCAACACGTTCAACATCAACAGGCCGATCAGGCCGAAGCGCGCCGGTCGCCACGCAGGGCTGAAGAATTGCTTGAGCGAATCGCGCAGCGCGCGGGTGCCGCGGTTGCGGCGCGCCAGGTCGAACTGGCGCAGGTTCCACAGCGTGCGCGACGCCTGCAACGCACGCTGCGCGGTGGACATGATGTTGACCGGTGTGCCCAGCCAAGCTTCGGCCGCCGCAGCAGCGCCCGGCGACGCGCTGAAGCGCGCGCCGGCGGTGATCTCGGGCTGCAGCACGGCGCGCGCCAGCCCGCCCTGCAAGCGCAGCGTGACCACGCCGCTGGGGTGGCTCCAGGTCAGCGCGACGCTGCCGGTGGGTGCGTCGTCGGTCGAGTAGTCGTCGCCGAAGTGCCCGGTCGGCGGGTCGTCCGGCCACGACGACGGCACCACCCGGTCGACGAAGACGTTGGCCTTTTCGAGCGCCGCCAGCTCTGCGCGCAGCCAGGCCCGGTTCACCGCGGCGACCCACGTCGGCTCACCGGCCGTGGCCTGAGGTTGCACGGCCAGGTGCGTGGCTTCGGCGTCGTCGAGCAGGCCCTCTTCGAGCACGCCGGTCAGCGCGGCTCGCAGCCTCGCGGCAGGTGCCTTGGGCAAGCTGATGCGGTGCCAGGCCACGTCGGCATCGGCCAGCACCGCGACCACGGTGTCGGCCTTCGGCAGCACAGACGCGGCGCAATGCCCCTGCGTTTGCAGCAGCAGCCCATCCGGGCTCAGTGCGTAGGTGTACTCGGTGCCGGCAGCGGGTCGTTCGGGCACGGCAGCGCCCGGGCTGCTGGCGTGCAACCTCGATCGAGCGGCGATGCGGACAATCAGGTACGACATGGTGGCGTGAGCGCGGAGGAATCGCAGGCTACAAGGATTGTAGGCACCTCGCAAATACAAGCCTTAACAAATCAATGACTTACAGCCTGTTGTTGTAGCGATCTGGAAGCATTGAAAGGTGGCAGCGCAGGCTTCATCCTGCACCTTCGCGCGTGCTCTCGCGCTGCCGTTGAAGGGGGACGATGTCGAGGCCACGGCGCTCGACCAGCGAGCGTTCTTCCAGCACCTTGTCACCCAGCCGCAGCCGGCCGCGCAGTTCGAAGAAGCTCGAATTCACGCCCACGCTGCGACTGTCGAGCACGATGCCGCTGGCCAGCTGCGGCTGGGCCTTTTCGAGGGTTTCGAACGGGCTGCGCTGGCGCGCCTGCACCAGCCGCTCGGCACCCCCCAGGTCGAGCTTGTCGATTACGGCGGCCAGCACCTGCGCCGTCGCGGTGTTGATGTTGACGGGGGTGCGCACCGGCAACAGCACCACGTAGGGCGCGATCAGCTGGATGGTGGCCTCATCGATGCCCAGCCAGGTCAGCTGCGACACCGATTGCGGCAGCAGCGGCGGGTTGGCGTTGGCGCTGCCGGTGGTGGCACCGGGGGACGCGTTCAGCGCACCGTTCAGTCCGGCGGCGATGCGCACGGCCACCTCGGGTGCCACGGAGATCGATTCAAGCAGGCGCTGCAACGACGCCTGCTCGACCGCGACGACCTGCCCGGCATCGACGAGATTGCGCAGGTTGTAGCGGGACTGCGCGTCGGTGATGCTGCCTGACAGGAAGGCCTCGGGGGCGTCGTCGGTGTTGCTCTTGTCGGCCGCCAGGAAGGTTGACAGCCGCGCCTCGGCCAGCGGCGTCGCCCACGGCTCGCCGAGGTGATCGGCCCCGCCGTTGCGTGCGTCTTCGCGCAGGATGAGCCGCGCCCAGTCGAGCGCCCCGGACAAGATCCACGCCGACTGCATCCGCGCACGCTCGGCCGCCTCGACCTGCACCGAGCGCCATTGCTGCCACACCATGCCGCTGGCCAGCGTGGCCACGAGGGTCAAAATGATCATCGCGATCAGCAGCGCCGCGCCGCGCTGATCCCGGGGGGCAGCCTTTTGTCTCCCAAGGAAATGTGGCTCTGCCACTTTCCGGCATCCCCTCGGGGGACGGACGACGTGTGTCGTCGGCCTAGGGGCGCTCATGGCAGCTGCGGCCCGAGCGCGGTGTCGCGCGTGAGGCTGCCGTTCAGGCCGCTGCCCTCGGCGAAAGCCAGCACCAGCCGCACGCCCGAAGGCAGGGCCTGGCGCGGGGCCACGCCGCTGGCGGATGGCGACACCCCTGCGATGTCGCCGCTGGACTGCGCGTTGGTCCAGGCATTGCCGCGAAAGTACACCACCTGCCAGGCGGCGATGCCGGTCAGCGTGTCGAGCTGGCCGGGCTCGTTGCCCTGCAACTGCAGGCTGCGCAGCCAGTGCTCCTGCAGTTCGCTGCGACTGGTGACGACGGGGCTGGTCCAGCGCTGCAGCACGCCGCTCCTGTCGGCACCGGCACCCGGGCGCAGCGACCACACGGCCACCTGCATGCCGCCGGCTGCGCGTCGCGTCAGCCGCAGCGTGGCACCGTCGAATTGAAGGGGGGGTGCGGCGCTCGATTCCTGCACCGACATCAGATCCTGCTGCCATTGCGCGACCACGGTGTTGAGCCGCAGCGTCTGCTCCAGGCGGGCCTGGCTGGCGTCGCGCGAGCGCACCACGCCGTCGACGCCCTGCCACGCCATCGCGGCCATCAGCGCCATGATCATCAGCGCGACCAGCACCTCGACCAACGTGAACCCGCGCATGTGGCGGCGCATGGTCAGTACCGCGCCAGCACGGTGGACAGGGTGAGCACGGCTTGCCCCGCCTCGTTGACGATGAGCGCGTCGACCCGGCGGAAGTTGGGGTTCGGGGTCGGCCGGGTCAGCAGCTTGCCGGCGTAGCTGTGGCCGAGCTGGTCGCAGCTGAAGTCGGCATCGCCCACACCCGGATACTGACGCGCCAGCTTCAACGCAGTGAGCTGGTTGTCGGCGCACCACTGGGCTTCGCTGACCTCGGCCAGCCGGGCGGCGTTGCCGGTCAGCGCGCCGGCCGCCTTGATGCCGGCACCGAGCGTGACGGCCACGATCGCCAGCGCCACCAGCACCTCGATCAGGGTGAATCCGCGTGTCCTTTCGTCGCGCATGTCAAGGCGGCGAGGTCACGCTGAAGGGCCCCAGCCCGTCGGTCGCCAGTGTGAGGCGCTGGTCGTCGAGGCGCAGCAGGATGCGCTGCGCCCCGATGATCGGCTCCGGCCCCAGCAGCACCGCCCGCGCGCCCACCACGTCGGCCGCCACGCCGGGCGCGATCCAGCGCGACGGCAACTGGCTGGACGTAGGCAAGCCGAGGAAGCGGAAGTCGCGCTCGGGGTTGCCGCCGCCGCCCGGCTCCCACCAGACCTGCAAGCCCGATGCGCGTGCTTCGGCGCGGGCCGATTCAAGCAAGGCGGTCAGCCGCACGGCCTCTTGTTCGAGCCGGGTGGCGGCGGGATCGCGCAAGGCAAAAGTGACCAGGCCCGAGGCGATCGCGATGAGCGCCACCACGATCAGCAGCTCGATCATCGTGAAGCCGCGCAGGGTTCGCTTCACGGAAACCGCCACGCTACTGCCAGGAACCCACTTCGGCGTTCTTGCCTTCGCCGCCGATCACACCGTCGGCCCCGTAGCTGAACACGTCGATCTCGCCCTTGACCCCCGGGTTGGCGTAAAGATAGGGGCGGCCCCAGGGGTCGTTGGGCAGCTTGTCGAGGTAGGGCTTCCAGTTCGGCGGAATGCTGCCCACCGTGGGCTTGGCAACGAGCGCCTGCAAGCCTTGTTCACCTCCGGGATAGCGCTGGTTGTCGAGCTTGTAAAGCTTGAGCGCCTGCATCAGGTTGTTCACGTCGGTGCGTGCGGCCGTCACGCGGGCGTCGTCGGCGCGGTCGAGCACGTTGGGCACGATCAGCGCCGCCAGCACACCGATGATGACCAGCACCACCATCAACTCGATCAGCGTGAAACCGCGCATTGGTCGCATGCCGCGCAGGGTTCGTGGCGAGGTCGGGCGCGGCAGGGATGTCATGGCGGGGGCGGGCGCAGAGGCCGGGCGGTGCGGAGGCTGAATGATAATGGCCGCATGACCGCTCGATTGTTTGCATTCGTCATCTGGGCTGCCGTGGCCGCCAGCGTCGCGTTCTGGGGCTTGCGGTTGCTGGTGAGTTCACCGGCCACACCGGGCCACGCCGTGGCGGTGGGCGATGGTGCCGCAGTCAGCGGCGATGCATCGCGCTTGCTGGGCTCGGCACCGAAACAGGCGGCCACGGAGACGACGGTCTCGTCGCCCGAGATCGGTGCCCGCTTCCGCTTGACGGGGCTGATGGCACCGAAGGCCCGATCGACATCGACACAGGGCTTCGCGCTGATTTCCGTGGACGGCAAGCCGCCGCGTGCCTACGGTGTCGGCGCTCGCATCGACGGCGATCTGATGCTGCAGTCGGTGAGCCTGCGCACCGCGTCCATCGGGCTGGCTCGGGGGACGCCTGCTGTGGTGCTCGAGCTGCCACCGCTGCCGCCGCCCACCACCGGCAGCCTGCCTCCCGCAGGGGCGGGCATGGGTGTCATTCCACCGCAGATGCCGGCTGCCTTGCCACCCCGCGCGCAACCGGTCAGCCCCCCCGTGGCACCGCCGCCCAAGCAGCCCGGCCCGGAGGCGGGCACGTCACAAGCCCAGTAGCGTCACCACACCGCAGCGCGGTTTCACGGAAATGTGGCGCTGCCACTTTCCGGCATCCTCGCGCGGGGACGCTCAAAGCGACCCGCCAGTGACCGCCGACATGGCGGCTGGCAAGCTGGGTCCCGGGTCTTCGCCTTCGGCCACTTCGGCGAGCAGGGCTGCCGCACTGTGGATCAGCGGCCAGGCCAGCGTGGCACCGGTTCCGTCGGTGCTTTCCATGCCCAGTTCGAGCAGGGCCGACGCCTGGAACAGGCCCAGCGCGTGGTCCAGCCCGGGGTGGCAGTGGCTGCGGCTGAAGACGCAGTAGTCGGTGACTGCCGGCGCGATGCGCGAGGCGACCATCAGCGCGGCACAGGCGGGCATGCCGTCGGCAATGATCAGATGGCGTTTGCTGCCGGCCACCAGCATCACCCCGACCATCATCGCCATCTCGAAGCCGCCGAACGCGGCCAGCACCTCCACCGGATCGGTCATGTCCTTGTGACGACCCTGGGCACCTTGCATCACCACCAGCTGGCGTGCCAGTTCGTCCTGCTTCATCGACGGCCCCGAGATGATGAGGTCGCGCAGGCTGGTGCCCGACAGACGCGACAGCACCAGCGCGGCACTTTCATGCGAACCGACGCCGATGCCGGCACAGGCAATCGCGTTGCCGGGCAGCGCATCGGCGATCTCCATGCCGGCGCGAATGGCCGCGTGGGCCTGGTCCAGCGACATGGCCGATGTGACCCTTGCATTGCGCGTGCCGTGCGCGATCTTGCGCGCCAGCAGGCGGGCGTGCGGCTGCACGGAGTCGGCCAGCCCGCAGTCGACCACCGACAGCTCCAGCCCCTGGATGCGGGCGAACACGGCGACCGGCAATTGCGAAGTCAGCAGCCCGTGCACGACCCGCGCCGTGGGCTGCTTCGACTTGTCGCCGATGCCGTCGACGGCCATCCCGTGGTCGGCCGCAAACAGGACGATCTGCGGTGCCCGAAAACGCGGCTTGAGCGTGTTCTGGATCAACCCCAGGCGCACCGCCAGCGGCTCCAGTTCGCCCAGACCGCCGGTGGTTTCACTGCGCCTTTGCAGCTTGTCGCGCAGGGCCTGCTCCAGCACGGGGTTGGAGGTGGGTGCGATCAGCGAGCGGTTGACGGACATGGCGCCCCAGGGCAATTCAGTGGGTGGGAACGGGCTGCCTGTTTCAGCCCCGTCAGTGAGCGGTGGAAGGTGCAGCAGCGGCACCCGGACGCCCGCAGCCTGCCATTCCAACCGGCTGCATTGTGGCAGGCAACACAGGCGGCCCGCGTCAGCGCAGGAACAGGCGGTACACCGGGTTGTCTGTCTCGTCCTCGCAGGGATAGGCCAGTGCTTGCAAGAACGCCTTAAAGGCCAGTTTGTCGCTGCGTGGCACCTGGATGCCCACCAGGATGCGACCGAAGTCCGCCCCCTGGTTGCGGTAGTGAAACAGGCTGATGTTCCAGCTCGGGTGCATGCTGGACAGGAAGCGCATCAGCGCGCCGGGGCGCTCGGGAAAGATGAAGCGATAGAGGCGTTCGTCGTGGGCCAGGTCGCTGCGCCCGCCGACCATGTGGCGAAGGTGCTGCTTGGCCAGTTCGTCGTCGGTCAGGTCGAGTGTTTCAAAGCCGTGCTTCGTGAAGCTGCGGGCCAGCTTGCGCGCCTCGTCGCGCTTGGCGGTGGCCAGGCCGACGAAGACATGCGCGCGCTTCGAGTCGGAAATGCGGTAGTTGAACTCGGTCACCGCGCGCGGGCCGATGAGTTCGCAGAAGCGCCTGAAGCTGCCGCGCTCCTCGGGGATCGTCACGGCGAACACGGCCTCGCGTTCCTCGCCCACCTCGGCCCGTTCGGCGACAAAGCGCAGGCGGTCGAAGTTCATGTTCGCGCCGCAGGTGATCGCGACGAAGGTCTGCCCCTTGCAACCGTGTGTGCCGACGTACTGCTTGATGGCCGCAACCCCCATCGCGCCCGACGGTTCCAGGATGCTGCGCGTGTCCTGGAACACGTCCTTGATGGCCGCGCAGACGGCATCGGTGTCCACCACCACGAAGTCGTCGACCAGTTCGCGCGCCAGACGGAAGGTTTCTTCACCGACCAGCTTCACGGCGGTGCCGTCGGCGAACAGGCCGACATCGTCGAGTTGCACGCGCCTGCCGGCGCGCACCGAGCGCAGCATGGCGTCGGAGTCCGCCGTCTGCACGCCGATCACCTTGATCTCGGGCCGCACCGCCTTGATGTACGCCGCCACGCCCGAGATCAGCCCGCCGCCACCGATGGCCACGAACACCGCGTCGATCGGCCCCTGGTGCTGGCGCAGTATTTCCATCGCGATAGTGCCCTGGCCGGCGATCACTTCGGGGTCGTCGAAGGGGTGCACGAAGGTCAGGCCGTGCGCCGCTTCCAGCTCCAACGCCTTCACGTGGGCATCCGAGTAGCCGTCGCCGTGCAGGACGACCTCGCCGCCCAGCGCCCGCACCGCGTCGATCTTCAACTTCGGTGTCGTCACCGGCATCACGATCATCGCCTTGCAGCCGAGTCGCTTGGCACTCAGCGCGACGCCCTGCGCATGGTTGCCCGCAGACGCGCAGATGACGCCACGCTGCAGTTGCGCGGCGCTCATGCCGGACATCTTGTTGTAGGCCCCGCGCAGCTTGAAACTGAACACCGGTTGCGTGTCCTCGCGTTTCAGGAACACGTGGTTCGCGACCCGCCGCGACAGATTCCTGGCGGGCTCCAGCGGCGTCTCGATCGCCACGTCGTAGACCCGCGCCGTCAGGATCTTTTGCAAGTACTCGGCCAGCGTCAGACGCGTGCCGGCGCTGGCCGCTCGTTTGGGTGTCTTGCGGGCGGGGCCGGGCATGCGTGTCTCCTGGGACCGAAGATTTTTTCGGCGCGGCATCTTACGACGGCGGCGTCGGCTGGCTCGCAGGCACGCGGCCAAGAAAAAAGCCCAAGGCATTGCTGCCTTGGGCTGAATCCACCAATGGAGAGGTGGAGGAGACAATCGTTGGGCGATCCGCTCGAAGCACCTGCTTCGCCTCGAATCAAGCCGTTGCGTTGCAGTGTAGCCGGGTCGATGTTGCAGCGCAATATTTCGGGCATCCACTTTTCAGGTGTCAGTGGCGGGAGGGCCATCGAACCGGGCCGCGCGCGGCACAATCGGGTTTCATCACGCCCGGGCCAGCGGTGGCCCTCATGGCACACGGGTTTCAAAACATGGAATGCACCATCAACTGGCTGCCGGCAAGCGGCATGGGTTTCGTGGCGGAAACGGGCAGCGGCCACCTGCTGACGATGGACGGTGCCCCCGACGGCGGTGGGCGAAACCTTGCGCCGCGGCCCATGGAAACCCTGCTGGCCGGCACCGGCGGCTGCACCGCCTACGACGTTGTGATAATTCTGAAGCGTGGCCGCCACGCGGTAACAGGCTGCCAGGTGAAAGTGACGGCTGAGCGGGCACCGACCGACCCCAAGGTATTCACCCACATCCACATGCACTTCGTCGTCAGCGGGGCCGGCCTGACCGATGCCGCAGTGCAGCGGGCGGTTCAGATGTCGCACGAAAAATACTGCTCGGCCAGCATCATGCTGGCCAAGACGGCCGACATCACGACCAGCTTCGAGGTCGTGCCTGTCTGAATCAGACGTGGCGAGCCGTCGTCGTCATCACCTTGGCAGCAGCCCGCATCACCCATCGCACCGGCGCGGGCAACTGCTGCGCCCCCGCTCGTTCGGCGTCGATGGCGTGACGTGATTCGTCGTCCTTCATCTGGGCGACGATGGCCCTCGACACATGGTCGGCATCCGGCAGTGCCTGCAAATGGCCATCGAGGTGGTGCTCGACCTGGCGCTCGGTTTCGACCACGAACCCCAGGCTGACGGCATCCGACGCGCGTGCGGCGAGCAGGCCGATGCCGAAAGCGCCTGCGTACCACAGCGGGTTCAGCAAACTGGGCCGCGCGCCCAGTTCGTCGAGACGCTGCCGTGTCCAGGCAAGGTGGTCGGTCTCTTCACGCGCTGCCGCCTCGAATTGCCGTTTCAGGGCAGCGTCGGCGGTGCCCAGAGCCTGCGCGTGATACAGCGCCTGGGCGCAGACCTCGCCGACATGGTTGACGCGCATCAGCGCACCCGAAAGAAGACGCTCCGGTGCGCTCAGCGCAGCCATCGGCAGGTCAGTGGTCGGGCTCGGGCGCGCAGCGCGGCTGGCCCCGCTGAGGGTTCGCAAGGCGTTGTCAGCAACCACCAGCAGTGCATCGACGGGAGTCAAAAGCGGTCCTTCACGGCGGTATCGCCGGCGCGAGAATAACGCACCGACGGGGCTGCTGCCGCAGCGTGGTCAGCGAGCCCAGCCAGTCATCCCTCGTTGTGCTCAGACAACAAAAAGCCCTTTTCAGTCCGCAAAGCTTTGCAAGCAGTCCGGGCGTCTGGTGCAATACGGCAACTTCCGCTGAGGGGGTTGGCCTGATCAGCCCTTTGTCGGTACCCCTTGATCGGGACCCTTTTGTTCAACCTAGGAGATAGTTGCAATGAAAAAATCTCTACTCGCTCTCGCAGTTTTGGGCGCTTTCGCTTCCGCCGCATCGGCTCAATCGTCGGTCACCATCTACGGTTCGCTCGACATGAGCGTGGCGAAGAGCAATGGCGGCACGGCCCCCAATCCGGGCGCGCCGGGTTCGAAAGCGTGGACGGTTCAGCAGTCCAACGGTTCGCGCCTCGGCTTCCGCGGCAATGAAGACCTGGGCGGTGGCCTGTCGGCTCAGTTCCAGATCGAGCATCGCTTCAGCCCCGATACGGGCGCTGTCGGCAACCCGAATTCATTCTGGCAAGGTCGCTCGTACGTTCAACTGACGAGCGCCGCCATCGGCAGCGTCTACCTCGGTCGTGACTACACGCCGGCATTCTGGCCCGCAGTGAAGTCGGATCCGTTCGGTTGGGACGGTGTGGGCCAAGCCGGTACTGGCCAGTACGCAAACTACCTTACGCCTGACGTCACCGGCGCGGGCGTTCGTGCTTCTAACACCGTGGGCGTCAAATCCGCCAACTTCGGTGGTTTGACGGTTCAAGCTGCTGTGGGCTTGTCAGAGACTTCAGGCCTCGGGCGCAATCAGGGCTTCAACGTCGAATACGCCGGTGGCCCGTTGTATGCCGCTCTCGGCTACGAAAAGGTCAGCAAGGGTTCGAACGATGGCACCGGTTTGGTCAACCTCGCCTTGCATTACAACCTCGGCTTCGTCAAGGCCATCGGTTACTACGCACGTTCGAAGACCGGCCTCAACGGTGTCGATTCGAACAAGTCGTACATGCTCGGCGCGACCGCGCCGCTCGGCACAGGGCTGGTGAAGGCCATGTACTACCGCGTGGACCCGGCCGGCTCCAACAACAACCGTTCGAAGATCGGTCTGGGTTACGACTACCAGTTGAGCAAGCGCACGGGTCTGTACGCCGACCTCGGCGTGGCACGTGGTGACAACCTGACCAACAACAACGCTTACGCCTTCGGCGTCAAGCACACGTTCTGATTCATCGCTCGCTCGCGAGCGTGAGTTCAAGGCCGCCTTCGGGCGGCCTTTTTCATGGCCGCTTTTGCCCGGCAAGCATCGGGACAATCCCCTTTGACGAAGGGCATGCAATTTGCTGTCATAGCGGGTGGCAGCTCAGTGCCTCTTTCTCCCGACCTGGCCCTGCGGGTTCGGCTTTTCAAGTGGTGGTGACGGTGGATGCTTCGGGCTCTGCGTCCTGCAATCTCACCCTCAAATGCTGGCATTCATCTTTCGCAGATTGGCCCAAGCCGTGATCGTGATGCTGGCCGTCGCCTTCATCGCATTCATGCTGTTCCAGTACGTCGGCGATCCCGTGACCAACTTGCTCGGTCAGGACGCCACCCCAGCGCAACGTGCCGAACTGCGCGCCGATCTGGGTCTCGATCGTGCGTTTCCGGTTCAGTTTGCGCACTTCATCGGGAACGCGGTGCGCGGCGAGTTCGGCTTGAGCCTCAGGCAAGGACGCAAAGTGTCGTCGTTGATTGTCGAGCGCTTGCCGGCCACCCTGGAACTGTCGCTGGTCGCAGCCGCCATTGCGTTGTGTCTCGGCATTCCGATGGGTGTCTATGCTGCGCTGCGCCGCGGCAGCTTCCTGTCGCAGCTGATGATGATGATCTCCTTGCTCGGTGTGTCGCTGCCGACCTTTCTGATCGGGATTTTGTTGATTCTCCTGTTCGCCGTGACGCTCAAATGGCTGCCCAGCTTCGGGCGCGGCGAGGTGGTGATGATCGGCCACTGGTCCAGCGGATTCTTGACCGCAGACGGCTGGAAGCACCTGATCCTGCCGTCGGTCACGCTCGCGGTGTTTCAGCTGACGTTGATCATGCGGTTGGTGCGGTCCGAGATGCTGGAGGTGCTGCGGGCCGACTACATCAAGTTCGCCCGTGCGCGCGGGCTGCCGGATCGGATCGTCTACTTCGGGCACGCCCTGAAAAACACCATGGTGCCGGTCATCACGATCACCGGGCTCCAGCTGGGCGCCTTGATCGCCTTCGCCATCATCACCGAGACGGTGTTCCAGTGGCCTGGCATGGGACTGCTGTTCATTCAGGCAGTTACCTTCGCCGACATTCCGGTGATGGCGGCCTACCTGTGCCTGATCGCGTTGATCTTCGTCGTGATCAACCTGGCGGTCGACCTGTTGTACTTTGCCGTCGACCCACGGCTGCGCATCGAGAACACGGCTGGCGCGCACTGATTTCAATGTTCCGAGACTGAAGGAGAAAACGATGAAGCTGAAGACAAGCCTGCTCGCCGCCACCCTGCTGATCGCATGCGGCATGGGCCAGGCCGTGACGCTGCGTGTGGCCAACCAGGGCGATGCCCAGTCGATGGATCCGCATTCGCTCAACGAGTCGCTGCAACTGGGCTTTCTGGTCAATGTCTACGAGCCCCTGGTGGGCCGCGACAAGAAGCTCGGCCTGGTGCCGGGGTTGGCCATCAAATGGGCCCAGACCTCGCCCACCGTCTGGCGGTTCGAGTTGCGCAAGGGTGTGACCTTTCACGATGGCGCGCCGTTCACGGCTGACGATGTGGTGTTCACCTTCAAGCGCGCGGCCGGCGAAGGCTCGGACATGAAGAGCTATGTGTCGTCGTTCAAGGAAGTGCGCAAGGTGGACGACTTCACCGTCGAGATCGAAACGGCAACCCCGTTCCCGATCCTGCCGGACGTGATCTCGCTCGTGTTCATGATGAACAAGAAATGGTGCGAAGACAACAAGGCGACGCTGCCGGTGGACCGCCGCAAAGGCATCGAGAACACTGCCAGCTTCAAGGCCAACGGCACCGGCCCGTTTCGCTTGAAGGAGCGCCAGCCTACGACACGCAGCGTGCTGGTTCGCAATGGAAGTTACTGGGACAAGGTGGAGACGAATGTCGACGAGGTGGTGTTCACGCCGATCGGCAACGACGCAACGCGCGTGGCGGCATTGCTGTCGGGTGAGATCGACGTGATGGAGCCGGTGCCATTGCAAGACGTGGAGCGCCTGCGCGCCAATCCCAACCTCAAGGTGATGCAAGGCCCCGAGTTGCGCACGATCTTCCTGGGCATGGACCAGAAGCGCGACGAACTGCTGTTCTCGAACGTGAAGGGCAAGAACCCCTTCAAGGACAAGCGCGTGCGCCAGGCTTTCTATCAGGCCCTGGACATCGAAACCATCAAGTCACGCGTGATGCGCGGCGCGGCGGCACCCGCGGCACTGATGATCGGCCCCGGCATCAAGGGTTTCGTTCCCGAGATGAACAAGCGCCTGGCATACGACCCCGAGGCATCGAAGAAGCTGTTGACTGAGGCGGGCTACCCGAATGGTTTCGAGATCGGCATGAACTGCCCCAACGACCGCTATGTGAATGACGGTGAAATCTGCCAGGCCGTGGCGGCCAATCTGGCGCGAATCGGCGTCAAGGTGAACCTGCAAACCGAAACCAAGGTCACCTACTTTCCGAAGATTCTCAGCCGCAACACCAGCTTCTACCTGTTGGGCTGGACGGCCGGAACCTACGACGCACACAACCCGCTGAACTCGTTGATGGCCACACCCAACGACAAGGGGCAAGGCCAATTCAATCTCGGCGCATACAGCAACCCCAAGCTCGACGAGCTGACGCTGAAGATCCAGAGCGAGACCGATCAGCCCAAGCGCAACGCGATGATCAAGGAGGCGTTCGAGATTCACGCCAATGACATCGGCCACCTGCCGCTGCACCAGCAGGCGCTGGCCTGGGGCATGAAGAAGAACATCGAGCTGACGCAACTGCCGGACAACTTCATGCCGTATCGCTGGGTCACGGTGAAATGACGTTGTTCAGCTCGCGCACATGAGCCTCGTCACCCCCGCCGGGCCAGGAGCGTTCAGGCGGTTTCTGGACAGCGATGTCTGGCACAGCTTCAAGCACTCGCCGGTGGCGATTGCTGCGGCGCTGGTCGCCTTTGTCGTCGTTTTCAGTGCGGTGTTCGCGAACGTCCTGGCACCTCACCACCCGTTCGATCTCGCCACGCTGGAACTCAGTGACGCGCGGCTGCCACCGGCGTGGGAGGCCGAGGGCAGTCGCAAGTACCTGCTCGGCACCGACGACCAGGGCCGCGACATTCTGTCGGTGTTGATGTATGGCTCGCGAATCTCGTTGTTCGTGGGCGTCATCTCGGTGCTGATCTCGGTGCTGGTCGGCGTGGCACTGGGACTGCTGTCGGGTTTTATGGGTGGCAGGACCGACGCCTTCATCATGCGCATCTGCGATGTGATGCTGTCGTTTCCATCGATCCTGATCGCGCTGCTGATCAGCGGGGTGGGGCGCGCCCTGTTTCCGCAGGGGCAGGACGCGCTCGCCTTTGTCGTGCTGATCGTTGCGATTGCGCTGCCGGGCTGGGTGCAATACGCGCGCACGGTGCGCGGCTCGACCTTGGTCGAGCGAAACAAGGAATACGTGCAAGCCGCTCGCGTCATCGGGGTGTCCTCGCTGCGCATCATGCGTCGCCACGTGCTGCCGAACGTGCTGGGTCCGGTGATGGTGCTGGCAACGATTCAGATCGCCACCGCCATCATCATCGAGGCCACGCTTTCGTTTCTGGGTGTCGGCATGTCGCCGACCTCGCCTTCGCTGGGCACGCTGATTCGGGTCGGCAACGATTTCCTCTTTTCAGGCGAATGGTGGATCACCATCTTTCCCGGTGCTGTGCTGGTGTTGATTGCCCTCAGCGTGAATCTGCTGGGCGACTGGCTGCGCGACGCGCTGAACCCGCGCTTGCGTTGATCCCATGACGCCTGCACTGCTTGAGGTCAGCCACCTGCGTGTGGAATTTCCGACCCGGCGCGGCACGCTGGTCGCGCTGGACGACATCTCTTTCCAGATCGCACCGGGTGAAATCCTCGGCGTGGTCGGCGAGTCGGGTGCCGGCAAGTCGCTGACCGGTGCCGCCATCATCGGCTTGCTGGACCCGCCCGGGCGCGTGGCGGGCGGCGAGATTCGCTTCGAGGGCCGCCGGATCGACAACCTGCCGTATGAGGAGATGCGCAAGGTGCGCGGGCGCAGCATCGGCGCCATCTTCCAGGACCCGCTCACCTCGTTGAACCCGCTCTACACCATCGGTCAGCAACTGGTCGAAACCATTCGCGCGCACTTGCCCGTGAGCGCACAAGATGCCCGCACGCGCGCCGTGCGACTGCTGGAAGAAACCGGCATCCAGGCCGCCGAGCAGCGCATCGACCAGTACCCGCACCAGTTTTCCGGCGGCATGCGGCAGCGCGTGGTGATCGCGCTGGCCCTGGCCGCCGAACCCAAGTTGATCGTGGCCGACGAGCCCACCACGGCGCTCGACGTGTCGATCCAGGCGCAGATCATTTCCTTGCTGAAAAAGCTTTGCAAGAACCACGGTGCCGCGGTGATGCTGGTCACGCACGACATGGGCGTGATCGCCGAAACCTGCGACCGCGTGGCGGTGATGTACGCCGGGCGCATCGTCGAAATCGGGCCGGTGCACGACGTCATCCACTCGCCCGCCCACCCTTACACGACGGGCTTGATGGGCTCGATCCCGGCGATGGACGAAGACCGCGAGCGGCTGTTGCAAATCGACGGCGCGATGCCGCGCCTGACGGCGATTCCGAGCGGCTGTGCCTTCAACCCGCGCTGCACGCAGGCCTTCGACCGCTGCCGCAGCGAACG
>JANNEI010000125.1:0-6401 GCA_031378565.1 Burkholderiales bacterium | reverse complement strand
CCGTTCATGTCGAAGTAGCCACCCTTGCCGCTGCCAGCGTCCTTGAACCACAGCGCCGAGTACGTCTTGCCGTTGTTGACGAATTCGGCACCGAGCACCCGACCCGACGACTGGTTCCAGGTGATGGGCTCGCCGTCGGCGGTGAGCGCTTCGAAGATCACGCTGAACGTGTCGCCGCGGCGCAGCTCACGGTGGAAGTCGATGTCGGTACCGAAGATCTCGGCCATCTGCGTGGCCACCGGGTCCGGAATGCGCGCCTCGTCGGTTGCGGCGAACAGGGAGTTGCGAATCGTGCCGCTGCCGAGTCGAACCTGCGCCGACAATGCCGCGGTCTCGACCCGCGCCACGAACTGGTCGCCCAGCTTCGACACGCGCAGGCGTGTGAAATGGGTGCCGAACTGCTCGCTGGCCTCCGCAGGGTATCGCGCCACCAGCTCGTCGAGCTTGCCAGATGCGCCGGTGCTGACCTGCACCATCTTGCCGCTTCGGCCGGTGAAGAGTCGACGGGCCAGCGGATCGGTGCGCAGAAAGGCGGCTGCGGACGCGTCGCTGACGTTCAGCCGGCGTAACAGGCTGTCCGCCGTGTCGCTGCCCCGGGTCAGGTCATTGCGGTAAAGCGCCAGTTCGTGTTCGGCCAATGCTTCGAGTTGTGACTCGATGCCGGTGGGGGTGACGCTTTGCGTCACCAGCCGTTTTGGCAGGTCGGAGGCGTCTGGCGCAAGCGGTGCAAGGCCGAATGCCGTGGCCGCGAAACCCGCCAAGGCGACCACCACCACGGTGGTGAGGCTGCGGGGATGGCGGCTGACAAACTGCCCGGTGCGCTGCGAGGCTTCCGCCAGGGCGCTGTCAAGGTTGTCCAACGAACTCAATTGTTTGTGGAGCGAGGCCGCTCGATTTGCAAGCCTGCACCGGGTGGGCACGGGCTCTGGTTTCATGATGACCGCCGGGCGTCGCCTAAAATCCGCAACACCCGTTGATCCTTGCCCGTGGCTGGCTCGATGTGGCCGCTCGTCCGGTGACAACCGAAGCGCAGTATACCGACCGGACTTGTCCCTTTTTCTCCGTAGAAGCCCCGGGATCGCGCCCGCGCTTCGTGCCTTTTTTTCCGTCATGACCCAACCCCCGCACCGTCTGCCTCCGCCCTTGCCTGCCAATCCGCTTGTGCATCCGGTGACTGACCGCGTGCTGCACGCGATGGCCATCTCGAAGCGGGGCTGTGACGAGCTGTTACCCGAAGCCGATTGGCTGGCCAAGCTCGCACGCTCAGACGCAACTGGCGTGCCACTTCGAATCAAGCTGGGTCTGGACCCGACTGCGCCCGACATCCACATCGGCCACACCGTGGTGCTCAACAAGATGCGCCAGTTGCAGGATCTGGGTCACACGGTCATCTTCCTGATCGGCGACTTCACCTCGATGATCGGCGACCCGTCGGGCCGCAACAGCACCCGCCCGCCGCTCACGCGCGAACAGATCGAAGCCAACGCGCAGACCTACTACAAGCAAGCCAGCCTCGTGCTCGACCCGGCCAGGACCGAGATTCGCTACAACTCCGAGTGGAGCGACCCGCTGGGAGCGCGCGGCCTGATCCAGCTGGCCAGTCGCTACACGGTGGCCCGCATGATGGAGCGCAACGACTTCCATGACCGCTTCAAGGCGGGCACGCCGATCAGCGTGCATGAGTTTCTGTACCCGTTGATGCAGGGCTACGACTCGGTGGCGTTGAAAAGCGATCTCGAACTCGGCGGCACCGACCAGAAGTTCAACCTGCTGGTGGGCCGCGCACTGCAGGCCGAGTACGGCCAGGAGCCGCAGTGCGTGCTGACCATGCCGCTGCTCGAAGGGCTGGACGGCGTCGAGAAGATGTCCAAGAGCAAGGGCAACACGATAGCTCAGACCGACCCGCCTAACGACATGTTCGCCAAGCTGCTGTCGATCAGCGACACGCTGATGTGGCGCTACTTCAACCTGCTCAGCTTTCGTGCCGAGGGCGAGATCGAGCGGCTCAAGGCCGAGATCTCGACCGGCCGCAACCCGAAAGAGGTGAAGGTGCTGCTGGCCAAGGAAATCACCAGCCGCTTCCACAGCGCGGCACTGGCCGACGCGGCCGAGGTCGATTTCAACCACCGCGCCCGCGGCGGTGTGCCCGACGAGATCGTCGACGTGTCGCTCAGTGGCGCACCGCTGGGCATCGGCAGCCTGCTCAGGCAAGCGAACCTGGCTGCCTCCACTGGCGAAGCGCTGCGCCTGGTCGACGGCCGCGGCGTGCGCGTGGACGGCGCGGTGGTCGAAGACCGTGGCCTGAAGCTGGCGGCTGGAACCTATGTCGTGCAGATCGGCAAGCGCAAGTTCGCGCGGGTCACTTTGTCGTAGAAGGCAAGCCAGCCATGTCTGACGGCAAGCAGTCTGAACACAAGATCGTCACCGGCCTGCGCCGCCTGGTGCAGGTGGCGTTGACGGCTGCGTGTGTTGGCGCTGTCCACGCCGCGCCGCCGGCAGCGGAGCAGACACGCATCGACCGGCTGATCGACTGCGTGGCCAGCCAGAAAGACGCGAAATTCGTCCGCAACGGGACTGCCTACGACGGCGCGGACGCGGCGCGCTTCCTGCGGGGCAAGCTCGAAAAAATGGGCGCACAAGTGACCACCGCGAATCATTTCATCGAGCAGATCGGCTCCAGGTCAAGTACCACCGGCGAGCTCTACTGGATTCGTTTTTCCGATGGCCGCAAGGTGCCCGCGGGCCGATTTCTGCAACAAGAACTCAATCGGCTGGACGCCTCGCAGTGACGGAATCGCCGCTGTCCCTGGCCGCACGAGCCGGCAGGTTGCGCCACCCATGACGCTGCACTCGCGCCTCTCCGTTCAGGCCTTTTTGAAACTGTCGGTGCTGGCCGCGCTGGCCACCATCGCGCTCAAGACGGCGGCCTGGTGGGTCACCGGCTCGGTCGGGCTGCTGTCGGATGCGATGGAGTCGTTCGTCAACCTCGCCGCCGCGCTGTTCGCCCTCGCGATGGTGACCATCGCGCAGGCCCCCGCCGACGACGACCATCCGTACGGCCACAGCAAGGCCGAGTATTTCTCCAGCGGTTTCGAAGGCCTGCTGATCCTCGGTGCGGCGCTCGCCATCATCTGGACCGCGATCGACCGCTGGCATTCGCCGCAGCCGTTGGTCGGATTGGGCCTGGGCGTGGCGCTGTCGGTGGTCAGCTCGGTCATCAACTTCGTGCTGGCCAGGGCGATGATGCAGGCCGCTCGCGCGCATGAATCGATCGCGCTCGACGCCGACGCGCGCCACCTGATGACCGACGTGTGGACCTCGATGGGCGTGGCCGGCGGCATCCTGCTGGTGCCGTTGACCGGCTGGCTGTGGCTCGATCCGCTGCTGGCCATCCTGGTGGCGCTGAACATCCTGCGCGAAGCCGGGCATCTGATGCGCCGCTCGGTCGACGGCCTGATGGACCGGGCCTTGTCGGACCACGAGCGTGCCCGCATCGACACCGCATTGCAGCGCCTTGCCAGCAACGACGTTCACTTCGACCACCTGCGCACGCGCCGCGCCGCCGGTGCCAAGTTCTGCCAGTTGCACATGCATGTTCCCGCCAGCTGGACGCTCGGGCGCGCGGCGGCGCAGCGCGCACAGGCCGAGCGCTGCCTGATCGACGCCGTGCGCAACCTGCGCGTCACGATCGAGCTGTTGCCCACCGGGCAGGAGCCGGTCGGCGTACAGCAGATGGTGGATCGCTGACAGCCGGCATGCTGGCCCTGGTTCAGCGCGTCACGCAAGCCCGCGTCGAGGTCGGCTCAGCCGTCGTTGGCGAGATCGGTCGCGGTCTGCTGGTGCTGGTGTGTGCCGAGACTGCCGACACCGACGCGTTGGCCGACAAGCTGGTGGCCAAGCTCTTGAAGCTGCGCATCTTCAGCGACGCCGCCGGCAAGATGAACCTCAGCCTGGCCGACGTGCAAGGTGGCCTGCTGATCGTCAGCCAGTTCACGCTGGCGGCGGATGTGTCGGGCGGCAACCGGCCAAGCTTCACGGGCGCGGCCGGGGCCGAGCTGGGGCGGCGGCTCTATGAGCGCGTGCTGGCCACGGCCCGCGCGCAACATGCGCCGGTGGCCTGCGGCGAGTTCGGGGCCGACATGCAGCTGCATCTGGTCAACGACGGGCCGGTGACGATACCGATCACGCTGCGGGCGTGAGCCAATGAAAAGGGGCATTCTTGAATCGTGAGTGGTTTGGCGCACCGCACTTTTTTAACCGCCAAGGCGCAAAGAACGCAAAGGACACGAAGGAAATTGAAGGCCTGCTCCGGACGCGCTTCGAGCTTTCACTGTGCGGACTTCGCGTTCTTTGCGCCTTTGCGGTGAAAAGGTCTCGTGCTTGAACGCAGCCGTGCCACTCACTCCACTTTCATCGGTGCCTGAAAAAAGGCCATCCGGAGGTGGCCTGCTCAATCGTGCCGAGAGGCGGATCGATCAATCGGCGAGGTAATTGAACGCCTCAATCGGCAAGGTCACTGAACGCCTCAGTCGGCGTATTGCCCCGCCGCCTTGATCACCGGCCCCCACTTGTTGATCTCGGACTCGACGAACTTCTTGTGCTCGGCCCCGCTCAGCCGCGCGTCGGTGACGATGACTGCGCCGAGGGCTTCTTCGCGCTTGATGAAGTCAGGGTCTTTCAGCGCCACCCGCAACGCGGCGTTCACCTTGTCGAGCACCGCCTTGGGCGTGCCTTTGGGCGCGTACAGGCCGTGCCAGATGCTGACGTTGAAGCCTTTCAGTCCGGCCTCGTCCAGCGTGGGCAACTTGGCCAATGCAGGCGTGGTCAGGCGCTTCGATGTGGTCACGGCAAACGCCTTCACCTTGCCGGCTTCGATCTGGGTGGAGGTGTTGGTGGTCTGGTCGCACATCAGGTCCACCTGGCCGCCCAGCAGGTCGGTCATCGCCGGGCCGGTTCCCTTGTACGGGACGGTGGTCATGTCGATCTTGACCGCGCTCTGGAACAGCAGGCCGCACAGGTGAGACGCGGCACCCAGGCCCGCGTTGGCGAGGTTGATCTTGCCCTTGTTGGCGTCCATCCACTTCATCAGTTCGGGCATGTTGCTGGCCGGCAGGCCGGGCTTGCCGATCAGCGTCATCGGCACCTCGTTGACCATGCCCAGGTACTCGAAATCGTCGAGCGTCTTGTAGGTCATGTTGCGGTACAGCGCCGGTGAGGTGCTCATGCCGATGTGGTGCAGCAGCAGCGTGTAGCCGTCGTTCGACGCCTTCGCGACCTTGGCCGCGCCCAGTGTGCCGCCGGCTCCGCCGACGTTCTCGATGATGATGGTCTGGCCGCCCATCGGCTTGCGCATGGCCTCGGCCAGGTCGCGGGCCACCTTGTCGGTGGGGCCGCCGGCTGCAAACGGCACGACGATGGTGACGGGTTTTTCGGGGTACTCGGCCCAGGCGGCACCGGTGGCGCAGAGGGACAACAGCAGCAGACGTTTCATGCGACGGATCCTTTTCAACAGTTCGAAATGACGTGTCGTCATTGTCGGCACCGCTGGCCCCGCTGGCATGGCGGAAACTACGTAATCGCAGAATGAACTGCGGTCATGCCGGGCCGGCCACAAGGTGGTCGGCCAGCACGCGTGCCACGTGCAGCGCCTCGCGCCCGGCGCCGTCGGCAATCTGGTGCCGGCAGCTGGTGCCGTCGGCCACGATCAGCGCATCGGGTGCGCCTCGCACCGCGGGCAGCAGGCTCAGCTCGGCCATCTGCATCGACACCGCGTGGTGACGCGCCTCGTAGCCGAAGCTGCCGGCCATGCCGCAGCATGAACTCTCGATCAGCGTGGGCTGCGCCCCGGGAATCAGCTTCAGCACGTCGATCACCGGCTGCATCGCACCGAAGGCTTTTTGGTGACAGTGGCCGTGCACGCGCATGGCCCGGCGCGCGGGGTTGAAGCTCGGGGTAAAGCGGCCGAGCTTCGCCTCGCGCGCCAGGAATTCCTCGAACAGCAGCGCCTGGTCTGCCAGCACGTGAGCACCGTCGCCCAGGCCCATCACCAGCATCTCGTCGCGCATCGTCAGCAGGCACGACGGCTCCAGCCCGACGATGGCGATGCCGCGCTGCGCGAACGGCAGCAACGCGGCCAGCAGTTCGCCCGCCTTGGCCCGCGCGCGCGCCGTCATGCCCGCCGCCAGGTAGGTGCGGCCGCAGCACAGGTGGCCGTCGTCTTTCGTGGCGACGTGCACCGCGTAGCCGCCGGCCTGCAGCACGCGCACGGCGGCGTGGGCGTTTTCGGTTTCGAAGTGGCCGTTGAAGGTGTCGACGAACAGAACGACGGCCTTCGGTGACGCCAGCACCTGTTCGCGCGTGGCCAGTTTCAGGCGCGGTGCGAGCCGCCAGAAGGTGTCGCT
>JANNEI010000110.1:0-3555 GCA_031378565.1 Burkholderiales bacterium | reverse complement strand
CGCGCCAATGAAGTACTGCCAGTACTCAACGAAATTCTCGGAGAAAAACGTCTTTGCCGCCAGCACCAGCAGCGTGCCGTAAACCGCGCCGATGAGCGACAGGCGCCCACCGACCGCAGCGTAGATCACCATTTCGACCGAAGGCACGATGCCGATCAGCGACGGTGACGCCAGCCCCTCTTGCAGCGCGAACATGGCACCGCCGATGGACGTGATGACGGCAGCCACCGTGAAGATGAAGGCCTTGAACAGCGCCGGGTCGTAGCCGGAAAAACGCACCCGGTCTTCACGGTCGCGGATCGCCACCAGCACCCTGCCCAGCCGGCTGGCGACGATCCAGCGCCCCACCACCAGACTGGCCAGCAACAGCGCCACGGTGATGAAATACAGCACGCGACGCGGGCCCTCGCCGTCGAGCGGCAAGCCGGCGAAGGTGCGGAAATCGGTGATGCCGTTGATGCCGCCGGTGTAGCCCTGCTGCCCGATGATGACGATCGACAAAATGGCCGCCAGCGCCAAGGTGACGATCGCGAAATAGACACCGCCGACTCGCTTGCGGAAGTTGGCATAAGCCAGCGCAAAGGCCACCAGCGCCGGCAGCACCACCACCATCGCCAGCGCGAAGCCGAGGTGGCCGAACGGCACCCACCACCATGGCAGCGTCTCGATGCTGTTCCAGACCATGAAGTCGGGCAGGTTCGAACCGTAGAACTGCGACAGCGCAGACGCCGAGCCTGCCACCGCCGCCGCTTCGAGCTTCAGAAACATCGCCACCGCGTAACTGCCGAGGCCGAAGAACATACCCTGGCCGAGACTGAGAATGCCGCCGTAGCCCCAGATCAGCACGATGCCGACCGCTGAGAATGCGAAACACAGGTACTTGGCGGCCAGGCCGAGGCGGAATGAATCCAGCGACAACGGCAGCGCCACGAACAACAGCAGCGCCAGCACGCCGATGCTCCACCACTGGAAGGCCGCCTGCGGTTGCACAAGGCCTGCGGGCGAAGCACGGGCGCGAACCGGGCGATGCAGACTGTTCATAGGCGGCACGGGGAGCGCGGCACTGTGTTCACCCGGTTCCATCAGCGTCTGACCTTGGACGCGAACAACCCGTTCGGCCGGAAGTACAGCACCACGATCACCAGCAACAAAATGGTCGCCTTGGCCATCGAGCCCGACATCAGGAACTCGAAGCTCGACTGCATCTGCGCGATCAGGAAGCTCGACAGCACCGTGCCGAGCAGGCTCTCGACGCCGCCGAAGACCACCACGATGAAGGTGTCGACGATGTACTGCTGGCCGGCCACCGGACCGGTCGAGGCCAGCATCGTGAACGAGCTGCCGGCAATGCCGGCCAGGCCGCAGCCCAGCGCGAAGGTCAGCGCATCGACGCGCTCGGTGTCGATGCCCGCAGCGCCAGCCATGGCGCGGTTCTGCGTCACGGCGCGCAGGCGCAGGCCGAGCCGCGTGTTGAACAGCAGCTTGTACACGCCGGCGGTCACCAGCAAGGCGAGCACGATGATGAACAGACGCGACAGCGGCAGGCTCACACCCGGCAGCACCTCGACCGCGCCTTGCAGCCACGACACCGTCGGCACCGTGACCTCTTTCGGGCCGAAGGCGTGGCGGAACACCTGCTGCAGGATCAGGCTGACGCCCCAGGTGGCGAGCAGCGTGTCGAGCGGTCGCCGGTACAGGAACTGGATCAACCCGCGTTCCATCACCCAGCCGAAGGCGAAGGTCACCGCAAACGCCACCAGGATGCCGACGACGAAGAACCAATCCATCGCCCCCGGCAGCAGCGACTGAAACACGCTCGCGGTGGCGTAAGTGGCATACGCGCCCATCGCCATCAACTCGCCGTGCGCCATGTTGATGACGCCCATCAGCCCGAACACGATGGCCAGGCCGAGCGCCATCAGCAACAGCACGGTGAACAGCGACAGGCCGTTGAAGGCCTGCAAGAGAAAGGTCGCCAAAGTCATCTTGATCCGCCCACGCCGAGCTGGTCGAAGGGCCGCGTCAGATCTTCGGGAACGGGTTCGGCTCGATCAGCGGCGACTCGTACAGCATCTTCACCTGGCCGTCTTTTTGAAACTCGCCGATGCGAGCGTGCTTCCAGAGGTGGTGGTTGGCACCGTGGAACTTGATCTTGCCTTCAGGCCCGTCGAACTCGAGCCCGCTCGACGCGGCGACCACCTTCTCGACATCGAAGCTCTTGGCTTTTTCAGCCGCCAGCTTCCACAGGTACACCGAGGTGTAGGCGCAGGCCAGCGTGTCGCCAGTGACGCGCTTTTCACCGTACTTGGCCTTGAAGGCCTTGACGAATTTCTGGTTCGCGGCGTTGGGCAGGCTCTGGAAGTAACCCATGCAGCTCAACACGCCTTCGACGTTTTCAGCGCCGATGCCCGAGACCTCTTCTTCCGAGACAGCCAGCGCCAGGATGGTGATTTTCTTGGGGTCGATGCCCGCGGCTTTCATCTGCTTGTAGAAGGCCACGTTCGAGCCGCCCACCATGGTGCTGAGCACCACGTTCGCACCGCTGGCCTTGATCTTGTTGATGACCGAGCCGAACTCGATGTGGCCGAGCGGGAAATAATCTTCACCGGCCACCTTCGCACCGGCCTTGGTGATGGTGGGGCGGGCGATCTTGTTGGTGGTGCGCGGCCAGATGTAGTCGGAGCCGATCAGGTAGAAGTCCTTGCCCTTGTTCGCGGCCAGCCAGTTCACGGCTGCGATCACCGACTGCGTGGCTTCTTGCGCGGTGTACAGGATGTTGGGCGACTGCTCCAGGCCTTCGTAGTAGGTCGGGTAGTACAGCAAGCCCTTGCCCTTCTCGAACACCGGCAGCACCGCCTTGCGCGAGGCCGAGGTGTAGCAGCCAAACACGGCGGCGACCTTGTCGCGCTCGAGCAGCTTGCGTGCCTTTTCGGCAAAGGTGGGCCAGTCGCTGGCACCGTCTTCGACCACGGCCTCGATCTTCTTGCCCATCACGCCGCCAGCGGCGTTGATCTCGTCAATGGCCAGCTTTTCAGCGTCGACCACCGACGCTTCGGCCAGCGCGATGGTGCCTGTCAGCGAGTGCAGGATGCCCACCTTCACGACGTTTTGCGCGAATGCGCGTGGCAGCACCGACGAAACGCCGACGGTGGCTGCGGCCTGCAGAAGAACACGCCGGGACAAAGCTTGCATGGTGGGGCTCCAGAGTTGAAAACAGATCGGCGAAAAAAAGCGCCTGAAGGAACCGAGGGTTCCGTCAGGCGCTGATGCCGGGGTGCTGGTCGACGATGTTGTCGACGGCACGAAGATTTGTGTGTGAGACTAATTTAATGCGCGACAGACTGTCAAGCCTCGTGCCAGAATATTTTCCAGTCCAAGTTGTTTCGCGTTTGTTGCGTTTTCAGGAGTACCTCGTCGTGGCCAACACCGATCCCATCCGTGTCGGCGTGCTGTTTTCGCGCGCTGGCACCACATCGCGTGTCGAGATTTCTCAGTTGTTCGCAACCTTCTTCGCCATCCGTGAGATCAACGACAGCGGCGGCATCGACGGCCGGG
>JANNEI010000075.1:0-6566 GCA_031378565.1 Burkholderiales bacterium | reverse complement strand
GATGGCGATGGCGATGCCGCCCAGCGACATGATGTTGGCGTTGACGCCTTGGTAGCGCATCACGATGAAGGCCGCCAATATGCCCAACGGCAGCGACACGATGGCGACCAGCGCCGAGCGCAGATGGACCAGGAACAGCACGCAGACGAGCGCGACGACGACGGCTTCCTCGATCAGCTTGTCGCGCAGGTTGTCGACCGCGCGCTCGATCAGGCTGGAGCGGTCGTACACCGTGACCACCTCGACCCCCGTTGGCAGCCCGGGCTTCAGCGCTTCCAGCTTGGCTTTCACGGCTGCGATGGTTTCCAGCGCGTTCTTGCCCGACCGCATCACGATCACGCCGCCCGGTGCCTCGCCTTCACCGCCCAGCTCGCCGATGCCGCGCCGCATCTCGGGGCCGACCTGCACCCGCGCGACGTCGCCCAGCCGAACGGTCACACCGGCGTCGGTGGCGCTGAGCGGGATCTTGCGGAAGTCGTCCAGCGTCTTCAGGTAGCCGCTGGCACGCACCACGTACTCGGCCTCGCCGAGTTCCAGCACCGCGCCGCCGGCCTCCTGGTTGGCGCGCTGCACGGCGGCGATCACCTTGCCGTGCGCAATGCCGTAGGCGCGCAGCTTGTCGGGGTCGAGCACGATCTGGTACTGCCGCACGAAGCCGCCCACGCTGGCCACCTCGGCCACGTTGGCGACCGTCTTCAACTCGTACTTCAGGAACCAGTCTTGCAGCGCGCGCAACTGGCTCACGTCCATGCGGCCGCTGCGGTCGATCAGCGCGTACTGAAACACCCAGCCGACGCCGGTGGCGTCCGGCCCGAGCGAGGTCTTGGCTGCCGCAGGCAACCGCGACTGCACCTGGTTCAAATACTCCAGCACCCGCGAGCGCGCCCAGTACGGATCGATGCCGTCGTCGAACAGGATGTAGACGAACGAGTCGCCGAAGTACGAGTAGCCGCGCACCGTCTTCGCACCCGGCACCGACAGCATGGTGGTGGTCAGCGGATAGGTGACCTGGTTCTCGACGATCTGCGGTGCCTGGCCGGGCAGGGTGGTGCGGATGATGACCTGCACGTCCGACAGATCGGGCAGCGCGTCGAGCGGTGTGTTCAACACCGACCAGACGCCCCAGACGCTGAGCATCGCGGTGCCCAGCAGCACCAGAAAGCGGTTCGCGATCGACGCGCGAATCAGGCCGGCGATCATGGCCTGGCCCCGGACGCCGCTGGCGTCAGGCTCGGCTTCGGCACGACCGGCGCATCGGCACGCGGGGTGATCGAGGTCAGTTCGAACTGACCATCGGCCGCCTTCCTGAACTCGAACGTCACCGGGTCGCCCACCGCCACGTTGCGCGGAACGACGCCACGCGCAGCGAGGTATTCCATCGTCATCGCACCCATCCTGGCTTCGGGAATGGGCAAGTGGTCGAGCGTGACGGTGCCGTTGCCGATCGCTTCGACCTTGCCTTCGCCGCGGAAGCTGGCACCCGGCCGAGCCGCACCCACCGCACCCGCTGCCGGGGCGGATGCAGCGCCCTGGCGCGTTTGCACGCCCTTCAAACTGGCTTCCGAATCGACCAGGAACTGACCCGACAAGACCACGCGCTGGCCTGCGGTCAGGCCTTTTCGGATCTCGGTCTGGCCATTCGCCTCGACGCCCGTTTCCACTTCCACCGGCATGAAGCTGCCGCTGTCCTGCGCCACCATCACCACGCTGCGGGTGCCGGTGGCGATGACGGCTTCCGACGGAATCAACAACGTGTCGCGGCGTGTTCCGGACAATTCGCCGGGCTTGAAGTTCAGCGTTGCGAACATGCCGGGCAGCAGTTGCCGGCGCGGGTTGGGCAGCTCGACGCGGACCTTCAGCGTGCGCGTGGTGGCGTTGACTTCAGGCAGCACCGCAGCCACCTTGCCGTTCGCACTGATGCCTGCCGGCGTGCGGGCCTGCACCGATTGCCCCACGCGCACCTGCGCCGCCAGCGCCTCGGGCACCTCGGCGTTCACCCACACGGTGGACAGCCCGTTGATGCGCGCCATCAGCATGCCGGCCGTCACGGCGCTGCCTTCACGCACCGCGATCTCGGCCAGCACGCCGCCGATCGGCGCGGTCACCGTCAAGCGCGGCTGCACCACGCCGCGCGATTCGACCCGCGCGATCTGTTCTTCCGTCATGCCGACCAGCCGCATGCGCTGGCGGGCAGCAGCGACCACATCGCCGAGGCCCGAGTCTGGTGTCGAGTTCATGGCCCCCATGCGCTTGACCGCCAGAAACTCCTCCTGCGCCGCCACCCAATCCGGCACGTACAAGTCGACCAGCGGCTGGCCCCGGGCCACCGGGTCGAGCATCGCGCGCACATGCAGCTTCTCGACGAAGCCGCTGGCGCGCGCCGGTACCACCGCCACGTCGCGCTCGTTCCAGGCCACGCTGCCGACCGCTTGAATCTCCTGTGCCAGGCTGCCCAGCACCACCTCGGCGGTGCGCACGCCCAGGTTCTGCTGCGCGCGCGGGCTGATGCTGACGCCCGAATCGGTGCCGCCCGTGTCGCCGTACACCGGCACCAGCTGCATGTCCATGAACGGCGACTTGCCGGGCTTGTCGAACTTCGGCCCCGGCACCATCGGGTCGTGCCAGTACAGCGGCTTGCGGCCTTCGGTGGCGGCCGAGGCAGATGCCGACGCGCCCTCTGCAACGGCGGCCGACATCTCGGCGTTCATGCGCCACATCGCGACGCCGTAGCCGAGGCCGATGGCGGCGGCGGTGCCGATTGCAGCGGCGACAAGCGGGATGGGTTTGAGTTTCATGGTCGGGTCTCCGTGATCAGGTAAGCCAGCCGCGCTCGCAAGCTCATGCGCTGGGCCTGAAGCTCCAGCGCTCGCAGTTGCAGCTCGGCAGCGTCTCGTCGCGCCGCCAGCACCAGCCCCAAGTCGGCCCGGCCCGCCGAGTAGCTGGCCAGCAGCAGCTGCACGCGCTGCGCGGCCAGTGGCAGCGCTGCGTCGCTCAGGCGCGCCAGCTTGCGATTCAGCTCGTCGTGCTCGGCCAGCCGCGCCTCGACCTCTTCGATGCTGCGCCGCCGCAGGTCTTCGCGCTCGGCAGCAATCCGTTCCAGCTCCTTGCGCTTGGCGGCAATCTGCGGGTCTTGCCGTTGGCCGGCCCACAGTGGCAGCTCGAAGCTGAACTGAACCGACACCATGTCGCTGAACGCCGGCCCGCGTTTGGCATAGCTCACCTCCCAGCCCCAGTCGCCTTTTTTCGAGGCTTCCAGTTCCCGCACTTCGGCCTCGGCCATCGCGGTCATCGGCGCGAAGCCGGCCAGCTCGGCGTGCCGGTCGACCGTGTCCAGCGTGTGGTGCGGGTCGGGCAGCAGCGAAGGCGTGTCGCCCTGCAGCGGTGCCTCGGCCGCCGCACCCACCCAACGCCGCAGCGTGGCCTGCGACCTGGCCACGTCGAGTTGCAGCTCGTCGCGGCGGTCGGCCAGGGCCAGCGCTTCCTGGCGCACCAGCAGCGCTTCGGCGGGCAGCGCCTTGCCGGCGGCGATGCGCGCAGCGATGCTGTCTTGCAGCAGCGTGTTCTCGCGCTCCAGCGCGTCCAGCCCGGCCAGCCGCCGTTCGGCAAAGTGGCGCGCCAGCCAGGCCAGCGCGGTCTCGCGCTGCACCGCCAGCCGCTCGGCGTCGAGGGCGGCGCGCTCACGTGCCGTGCGCGCTTCGGCGGCGTCGCCACGCGCCTTGCGCTTGTCGGCGTTCGGCACCTCCTGCGCATAGCCGATGCGCTTCATCGTCATGAAGTCGCGCGTGGTGCTGTAGCGGTCCGCGCCGGTGATGGGCAGGTTGTCGATGCCCACCGCGAGCCGCGGGTCGGGCAACTGGCTGGCACTGATCTGTGCGCTGCCGGC
The DNA here is from genome assembly GCA_031378565.1 of Burkholderiales bacterium. Classification (GTDB taxonomy): domain Bacteria; phylum Pseudomonadota; class Gammaproteobacteria; order Burkholderiales; family Burkholderiaceae_C; genus JANYJJ01. Next base: position 2,683 of record JANNEI010000075.1, on the reverse strand, counting down.
CCCCTCGACAGCGGCGCGCCGCGCGTCGAGTTGCGGCGCTCGCGTGACGGCAAGCGTCAACGCGCGTTCGAAGCTGAGGCCGGCGGCTGCGGGCTGTGCCATGACCGCGCCAGCCGACGACAAATGGATCAGTGCTGCGGTGGCACCGCGCACTGCATGAAGGTAAAAACGCATGGGACTTTCCTCGCAAACTCGACATCGGTTTGGACCGGTCTCAGATGCGGCGGGCCATGTGTGTGTTGCTCCCTCTCCCTCTGGGAGAGGGTGGGGGTGAGGGCTGGCGAACCGTCGCACGGCCAGTGTTCAGCCCCTCACCCCAGCCCTCTCCCCAAAGGGGCGAGGGAGCAAAACCCGGCCGCCGGGCTCTGAGCCCAACGGGACGAGGCGCTAGAGGCGAAGGACTTGCAGGGCGATGTAGAGCGGCGCTGTGCCCGCGGGCGAACCGGGCGGCGCACCGGATCGCGCATCGATGCGCAGTGCGACCCCGTCGCGCGAGGACGCCGGGCTGCATGACCAGGCCAGGCTGCCCAGCAGCACCACGCCGTGCGAAAAATCGCTGTCGGCCGCAGGCGTCGGAGACTGCTTGCCGGCATCGCAATGCGCCTTGCACAGGTTCGGCTGCGCCGTGTCGATGCCGATGCCGGACTCGTTCGCCATGCCGGCCATTTCGGCACAGTCGGCCATGACCTGTGCCGAGCCGCCCCGCTGCCACAACGGGCACGAGTAAGCGGCGGTTGCGCCCTGGGCGAACAGCAGGGTCAGCACCAGCCAGCCGGCAAGCCAGCGGCGCGTCGCGGTGCGTGATTCGAGGCCCATGCGGCGAGTCTAGAACCTGCCGATGCGCCGACTGCGCGGCTTCACTGCGCCGCCTGCCACAGGTCGCTGGCGACGTGCCGCATCAGCAGCCAGCCCTGCCAAGCCAGGTACAGCGCCGCGGTTGCGGCGAACGCGCAGGAAGCCAGCGGGTAGCCCAGCGCAGTGGACAGCAAGGCGGCGGCGGCGACGACCAGCAGCGCCGTTTCGGCGGCCGAGATTTCGACGGCCGAGATGGCGACGCTCGCCACTTTCGATGCCGCCAGCAGCAACACCAGCAAACCGCCCACCAGCACCGGCTGGTCGTTGGCCGGTTGCCACCAGTCCAGGAAGCCGGCAGCCAGCATCGCGACCAGCGCGATGGACAGCAGCGCTGACGCCAGACCGGCACGCAGGCAGCGCAGCACCGCGCTCAACGGGCGCTGCGGTGCGTCGCGGTCCATGCGGTCATGGAAACCTTTCATCGCCAGCACGGCCGACGAGGCCAGCAGCACACAGTCGTGCAGCAGCACGCCCACTGTCAGCGCCACGAACGCGGGCAGCCATGTCAGCGTGGCGTTGAAGCCGCCCGAGCGCGTCATGGCTGGGGCTCCGCGACGATGCGCGTCTGGATCGTCACCGCGGTTGCACCGCGATTGGTCCACATCCAGCAGTGGTCCTCGTCGATCTGCACTTGCAGCCGACCTTTGGAGGCGCTCACCGCCGACTGCTGCTCGGGCGTCTTCACGTCCTTGCCCACGTGGTAGTGGATGTTGAAATCGGTCGGGCCGCTGGCATCGAACTGCCAGGCCAGCGCCTGCCCCTTGATCAGCTTGCCGCACACCTCGACAAACTTGCCGGGCAATGCGGTGAACTTCCGGTCCATCGACCGGCCTGGTTGCAGCTGCACCTCGACCAGTTCCGCGGCTGCCGGAACCGTGCCGAGCAAGCCGCACAGCAGCGGGGCAAGGGTGTGAAGGTTCTTCATGCCGCGTCCTTTCAGTGCGAATGAGTGTGCGCAGGCGCTGGCCGCTTGTCCAGCGCGGCACCCGCATAGCCGCGCAATTCATCGTAACGATGCACCTGGGCCGAGGTCAGCAGCGCCGTCTGCTCCAGGTGGGTGCGCAAGTGCGACTCGCGAACCTCCGCCTGCGCCAGGGCCACGTCGCGCAGCAGGCGGTGCAGCGAGTCGGCATCGACGCTGCGCTGTGCAAAAGCCATGTCGAGGGCACGCTCGGCGTCGATCACGCGCTGGCCCAGACCGCGCACCTCGGTCTTGTGGCGCAACAGCAGCGCGCGGCTGGCCTCGATCTGGCCCGCGCTGAGCTTCAGCGGCTCGGCCAGTTCCACGACATGCATCGGCCCGGGGTAGCCGTTCAGTTCCGCCGCCTTGGCGAAACCCATGCCGCGCCCTTCGGTGTAGGCCAGTGCGTCTTCGGCCGACAAGGCCTTGATGTCGCGCAGTTGCTGGCCCGCATACGGCGCAGGTGCGGGTGCCTGGGCCAACGCCGGGCTCGCCTGCCACATGCCGAGGGCGAGAGCAACGACGACCGCGCTGCGCCTCATTTGGCCATCTCGATCGCGGTGACGGTGTAGGCCCCGCCGAGCTTCTCGGCCTTGAACTTCACCTTGTCACCGGGCTTCAGCTTGTCGAGCATGGCAGCGTCCTTGAGCTGGAACACCATCGTCATGCCGGGCATGTCGAGGTTCTTGATCTCGCCGTGCTTCAGCGTGATCTTGCTGTTGTCCTTGTCGATCTTGCGCACCTCGGCGTCGGTCATGTCCGACGCGGCGGCAGTCTTGTCCTTGCCCGCCTGGCCCCACGCCAGCGGCGACACGGCAACGGAGAGCGCGGCTGCGGCCGCAACGGTGAACATCTTCAGGGTCTTCA
>JANNEI010000055.1:0-16275 GCA_031378565.1 Burkholderiales bacterium | reverse complement strand
TTCTCAACTCCGGCCAACTCTCGGCGATGCAATCCTCGACGTCTCGTGTCTGCTGAATCCAGCGCGCTCCGATCGCCTCGATCGCATCGCCGGACATGCCGACATCCGCGCAGCGCCGTTGCACATCCACCTGCAACGCGTTCGCCTCGCCCTCGAAGTCGGTGGTGACGGGAGCCAAGAAGGTGAGGCACTGCGCTCGGCCCGCGACGCGGTGGACGATGCAGAACGCGCCCGCCTGCTCGACACCCGGGCCGACGCAAGCCGGGCAAAAACTGCGCTGCAGGCTGCCGTCGACAGCATGCGTGACCAAGTCGGGCCGGTGGTCGGCGTCGACGACGCGCCAGCGTCGACCCGAGAACGCGTGGCCGCACAACGGACACACGGCAGCGAAAGCTGACGAATGGCTGAGGTCTGGCTCCGCGGTGACCATTTCAGACAGTCTTCTGTGCCCTGAGCGCGCATCACCCTCGTTCGGGTGTCCCACTTCGGAAGGATGGATGTTTGGCCCGCAAGCGCCGATCATCGTGCGACAGGTGTGGCCGTGGTGCCCGCCAGGACACCATGATGACTTTTGACGAAAGAATCGAAGGCGACTATCGCATCTATGCCGGCGCTCTGGAAGCCTTGCAGGGCGACGGCTACATCGCCGCCGTCGTGATCAACCGGGTGCGCGGAGCGAAGCACACATTGCGTGAAGCATTTCGGGACGAAAGCCTGGCTTGCGGTCACCGCTGGCCTTCTCCGGACGCGGCTTTGATGTACGCACTGAACAAGGCCCGCGAGGTGATCAACACCGAGCGCTTCCGGCTGCACTGCTGAATCGCGTTGACCACCTGACCGGCGGCAACAAAAAAAGGCACCCGAGGGTGCCTTTTCGATTCGGGCCTGATTGACAGGCCGGACTCACGCGTTCAGTTCAGCGGCACTTTCTTGCCGTCACGGTAGACGTAAAGCGTCATCGACGGGTTCTTCAGTTCGCCGTCGGCTTCAAACCCGATCTTCGCCGTCACGCCCTGGTATTCCTCTTTGGCGAGGAAAGGCATGTAGACCTTCGGATCCGACGAGCCGGCCTTGACCATGGCGTTGGCCAGCACCATCGTCGCGTCGTAGGTGTACGGTGAATACACTTGGAACTGCTTCGGGTACTTGGCGTCGTAGCGGGCCTTCCAGGCGTTCCCGCCCGGCATCTTGGTCAGCGATGCACCGCCTTCGGCGCACACCACGTTGCCCAGCGTCTTGGCACCACCCGACAGTTCGATCACCTTGTCGGTGCATAGGCCGTCACCACCGAAGAACTTCACGTTGCTCATGCCCAGCTGTTCCATCTGGCGCAGCATCGGGCCAGCTTGCGGATCCATGCCGCCGTAGAACACGCCGTCCGGTGCCTTCGCCTTGATGGCGGTCAGGATGGCCATGAAGTCGGTAGCCTTGTCCGTCGTGTACTGCTCGTCGACGATCTGGATGCCCTTGGCCAGCGCGGTCTTCTTGAACACCTCAGCAACGCCCTGACCGTAAGCCGTGCGGTCATCGATGATGGCAACCTTCTTCAGCTTCAGTGCATCGACTGCATACAGCGCCAGGCCGGCACCGAGTGCGTTGTCGTTCGCCAACATGCGGAAGGTGGTCTTGTAGCCTTGCTGCGTCAGTTTCGGGTTGGTGGCCGACGGCGTGATGTGCGGCATGCCGCAAGCGTTGTAGACCGACGAAGCGGGAATGGTGGTGCCCGAGTTCAGGTGGCCGACCACGCCATTGACCTTGGCGTCGCACAGCTTGGTGGCAGCGGCCGTGCCTTGCTTCGGATCGGCAGCGTCGTCTTCAGCGACCAGTTCGAAGCGCGCCTTCTTGCCACCGATCATCACGCCCTTGGCGTTCAAGTCTTCAACGGCCATGCGGGCACCGTTTTCATTGTCCTTGCCATAGTGAGCCTGCGCACCGGAGACCGGGCCGACGTGTCCGATGCGGACGACCATGTCTTGGGCAGATGCGGCACCTGCGAACAGCGCGACCGCGGCGCACATCACCACGTTCAGTTTGACTTGCATGCGAAATCTCCGGTTAGGAATGTTGAGAAAGTAAAGACGGTATTGAACTCAACGGGCGACACGATACCGCAAAAAAAACCACATCTCCACCGGGAATTCTCGGGTCTGACGGTGAATTGTTTCGTCTTGCTGCCACCGCGCAGAGCAGACCTTTCAAGGCGGTCGCCACGCACGGCACAGCAAGGGTTTTCGCGGGGTTCGAGCCGACCATCGGGCCGCTCCCGACCACCACAACGCAGCGCTCAACGCCCGCGATGACGGGACATTTCCTGAGCGACCGATCTGGCGACGATGTCACGCAAGGTGGATGCCAACTCGCTGCGCGCCTCCAGCACAAGGGCATCGGTGGCACGGGTCAGCACCGGCATCAACGCCTCGCGCAAGCGGTAGTCGAGCATCAGGTCGATCTGGCGCTGCAAGTCGTGCAGCACGCGCTGCACGATCTGATCTTCACTGGGCAGGGCGCTGACCGCAGGCACCGGCGGCGCGGCAATCACCGGCACGACTGGCTCGGCGCTGACGGAATCCGCCGACATCGAATCGGCCAGCATGGCCGCTTCAGGCTGCTGCACCTCGTTGGCAACCGACGGCCACGGCATTTCCACCACCTCGGTCAGCGTGGGGACTCGAAGCGGTGGCTGAGGCCGCGCGCCTGTCATGCCCCGACCTCGTGCAGCCTGATCTCGTAGCCTCTGGCTTTGTAATGCTTCAGGCGCGAGCGTGCGGCGATCCGCTCGTCAGCGTTGCCGGACACCACTTCGATCAGCCGCTCGAACGACTCGAAACCCTCAGCCGGCTCATCGCCCAGGTGCAGCAGCACGGGCAGGTGCGACGCCTGCTCGGCGCGCTCGACCAGCCAGACGGGGGTGCGCTGCCGACGCGCGTCAAGTGGCGCTCCGGCCGGAACGATCAGATGCGGAATGAACTCCAGCGCCTCAAAGTTCCACAAGGTGCGGTCGAACCTCGCCAACATCGACGCCGTGCCAGTGACCGCGACTCCGGCGGTCAGCTCTGACCCGTCTTGTGCACCCACGCGCAACGCCTTGCGCAGCACGCGGCAGGCATAAGCAAGCCGGTCTGGGGCGTTGAAGTAGAACAGGATCTCGGTCATCGGCAGCAGAGCGATGCCGGCGCTTCAGGCAGCTTGCGACAACACGAAGTGCGTCAGCAACGGAACCGGGCGACCGGTGCCGCCCTTGGCCGCGCCGGACTTCCAGGCCGTGCCCGCAATGTCCAGGTGAGCCCAGCGGTACTTGGCCGTGAAGCGTTTCAGAAACATGGCCGCGGTGATGGAACCACCAGCGCGCGGCCCCACGTTGCCCATGTCGGCGAAGTGGCTCTTCAAGGCGTCGTCGTACTCCTCGTCCAGCGGCATCCGCCAGCACGGGTCGAGCGACACCCGGCTGGCAGCGAGCAACTGTTCGGCCAGCGCATCATCGGCGCTGAACAGGCCGGAGTGGTGGTGCCCGAGCGCGATCACGCAGGCACCGGTCAGCGTGGCCACGTCCACCACGACAGACGGTTTGAATCGCTCGGCGTAGGTGAGGGCGTCGCACAAGATCAGCCGCCCTTCAGCGTCGGTGTTGAGGATTTCGATGGTCTGGCCCGACATGCTGGTCACCACATCGCCCGGCTTCACCGCACGCCCGCTGGGCATGTTTTCGCAGCTCGGAATGATGCAGACGAGGTTCAGCCTCGGCTTCAATTCGGCGACCGCCCGCAGCGTACCGAGCACGCTGGCCGCGCCGCCCATGTCGAACTTCATCTCGTCCATCTCGCCGGCTGACTTGATGGAAATGCCGCCGGTGTCGAAGGTGATGCCCTTGCCCACCAGCACCACCGGCGCTTCAGTCTTGGCCGCGCCGTCGTAGCGGGCCACGATGAACTTCAGCGGCTCGTCGGAACCCTGGGCCACGCACAGGAACGATCCCATGCCGAGTTTTTCGACCGCCTTGCGGTCCAGCACCTCGACCTTGAGGGCGAACTCCTTGCCCAACTTCTTCGCCGTCTCGGCAAGGTAGGTCGGTGTGCAATGGTTGCCGGGGCGGTTGGCGCATTCGCGCGCCAGCGTCACCCCTGCCGCCACCGCCTTGCCGCGCGCCAGGCCCTCCTGCACCGCGCGGGCCTCGCCTTTGGCGCACACCAGCGTCACCGTCGCGAGAACCGAAGCCTTCGGCGCGCTGGGCTTGGTGTGGCGGTACACATAAACCGCATCGTGCGCCGCGCAGACGGCGGCCTCGGCATGCGCGTCGCTCCACTCGCCGGCACTGGCCAGCACCACAGCCACATGCTTGGCACCCGACCCTTTGAGCTGGTTCAGCCCCGCCAGAACCGCTGCCTTGAATGCCTTCGGTGCGGTGCCGGCCGACGCGGCGACCATGACGCGCGGTGCCTTCACGCCGGCCAGCCTGTGCAGGTAAATCGTGCGTCCGGGCTTGACCTGGAAGTCGCCGCTGGCGAGGGCGGCACGAATCGGCGCGGCCAGCAACGAGTCCAAATCCTCGTTCAGCGTTTCGCTTCCGACGACCACCAGCAGTGCGTCGGCAGACAATTTCGAGAGTGCCGAAGCGGCAGCGGTCTGGTGCTTGAAGTCCATAATCAGTACGAAGGTAAATGTGCCGACGATGTTATTCGATTCCACTTTGCGTCGCGATCTGGCGCGCAGTTTTGGTGCCACGCTGGTGGTCATCCTGACCATCGTGCTGACGATGATGCTGATCCGCACGCTGGGCCAGGCAGCGCTGGGCCGCGTCGGTCCGCAAGACGTGGTGCTGCTGCTGGGCTACACCGCGCTCGGGCATCTGCCGACAATGCTGGCGCTGTCGCTTTTCGTCGCGGTGGTGGCCACCTTGTCGCGCATGTACCGCGACAGCGAAATGACCATCTGGTTTGCCGGCGGTGCCTCGCTGAGCCGCTTCGTGCGCCCGGTGCTGCGCATGAGCTGGCCGGTGCTGCTGGTGCTGTCCTTGCTGGCGCTGTTCGTGTGGCCCTGGGGCAACCAGCGCATCAGCGACCTGAAAGACCGTTTCGAGCAGCGTGCCGACATTTCGCGTGTCGCCCCGGGTCAGTTCCAGACCTCCGGCGACGGCAACCGCGTGTTCTTCATCGAACGCGACTCCGATGACGGGCGCACCGGGCGCAACGTCTTCATCCTGTCGGTCAAGGACGACGTCGAATCGGTGACCACGGCGCGCACCGGCCGCATCGAGGTGCAAGGCTCCGACCGCTTCCTGTTGCTCGACCGCGGCCAGCGCAACGACGAGAACCTGCTGACCGGCGAAAAAACCCTGTCGCGCTTCGAAGGCTACCGCGTGCTGGCGGGCGAGCGCGTGCTGTCCAGCGCCGACAACATTCCGCCCAAGTCGCGCCGCACCGTCGAGCTGCTGCGCCAGCCCAGCCCGGCCTTTCAGGGGGAGCTGACCTGGCGTCTCGGGCTGGTGCTGGGCGGGGCCAACCTGCTGCTGCTGGCGATCGGCCTGTCGGCCACCAACCCACGCCGGGCCAGCAACTGGAATCTGCTGTTCGCCCTGCTCAGCTTCGTCGTCTACTACAACCTGATCAACCTGTCGCAGGCCTGGGTGGCAGGCGGCAAGATGGGCATGGGCACCGCATTGCTGGCAACCCACGGCAGTGCGTTTGCATTGGCGATGGCTCTGCTCTGGTGGCGCGACCACGGCACCCACCTGACGCTGTTTCGGCGCGCTGCATGAAGACGGTGCGCCGCCTTTTCTACGTCGACATCGTCTCGTCGGTGGCGTTTGTCGCGCTCGCGTTCCTGTCGTTGTTCTTCTTCATCGATTTCGTCGACGAACTGGCCAATGCCGGCACCCGCGGCTACAGCGCGTTCGGTGCGGCCGTCTACAGCCTGCTGCTGGTGCCGGGACACCTGTACGAATTGCTGCCCATCGCGGTGCTGATCGGCACCATCTATTCGCTGGCGCGCATGGCGCAGTCCACCGAATACACGATCCTGCGCACCGGCGGCTTGGGCCCGGGGCGCGCCTTGTCGCTGCTGGCCGCGCTCGGCCTACTGTTCGGCGCGTTGACCTTCGTGGTGGGTGACTACGCCGCGCCGCTGGCCGAGGAGCAGGCGGCGCGCTGGCAGGCCACCTCGCGCGGCGGCTTGAAGCTGGGGCGCACCGGGGCCTGGCTGAAAGACCACAGCGTGACGCCCAAGGGAGAGCGCAGCTACTCCATCAACGTCGGCGGCATGTCTGCGGGCGGACTGCTGCGCGACCTGCGCATCTTCGAGTTCGACACCGACGGCCGCCTGCTGCGCCGCGTCTCGGCGGAGCAAGCCAGTTTGCAGGGCGACGCGCCATGGCGGCTGTCCAATGTCAAGGTGACACGCTGGAACGCCTCAGCCTCCGACGCGGGCGTGCGGGTGGACGACGCGCGCCTGGCGCAGATGCAATGGCCCAGCACCTTGTCGGCGGGTGTGGTGGCGGCCGCTGTGCTGCCGCTGAGCACCATGTCCACACTCGACCTGTTTCGCTACATCGACCACCTTGCGCAAAACGAACAAGCCGCGCAGCAATACCAGATCCAGTTCTGGAAGCGCGCGCTGTACCCGTTCGCCTGCCTCGTGATGATGGCCCTGGCCCTGCCCTTCGCGTACATGCATGCACGCGCCGGCAGCGTCAGCCTGAAGGTGTTTGGCGGCATCATGCTGGGCATCAGCTTCGTGCTGCTCAACAACGTGGCCGGGCACCTCGGCTTGCTGCGCGACTGGACGCCGTGGATCGTCGCGTCCAGCCCCAGCGCGCTGTACCTGCTGCTGTCGCTGGCCGCGTTCGGGTGGCTGGTCCGCTTTCGTTGAAGCCTTCATCGATGACACCATGAAACAAGGTTTGCTGTTGTTCGCCCACGGTGCACGCGACGCGCGCTGGGCCTTGCCATTCGAGGCCGTCGCAGCGCGTGTCTGCGCACGTGCACCCGAGGTGCAAGTTCGCCTGAGCTTCCTCGAGTTCATGACGCCGGGGCTGGTCGAGGCCGGCACGATGCTGGCCGACGCCGGCTGCACGCAGGTCAGCGTGGTGCCCCTGTTCCTGGGCAGCGGCGGGCATGTCCGCAAAGACCTGCCGACGCTGCTGGCGGAGTTGTCGGGCCGGCACCCGCAGGTGACCTGGTCATTGCGCCAGGCCATCGGAGAAGTCGAGTCGGTCATCGACGCCATGGCCGATGCCGCGTTGCAAGCCACCGAACCGGTGGCACCATGAACCTGCACCAGTTTCGCTTCGTCCAGGAAGCGGTTCGGCGCAACCTGAACCTCACCGAAACCGCCAAGGCGCTGTTCACTTCGCAGCCCGGCGTCTCCAAGGCCATCCTGGAGCTGGAAGGCGAACTGGGCATCGACATCTTCGCGCGCCATGGCAAGCGTCTGCGCCGCGTGACCGAGCCGGGCCAGCAGGTGCTGAAGTCGATCGAGGTCATCATGCGCGAGGTCAACAACCTCAAGCGCATCGGCGACGAGTTCTCGAAGCAGGACGCCGGAACGTTGTCGATTGCCACGACGCACACGCAGGCACGCTACGTGCTGCCCGAGCCGGTGGCCCAACTGCGCAAGCGCTTTCCCAAGGTCAACATCAGCCTGCACCAGGGCACACCGGAGCAGGTGGCGCAGATGGTGCTGGAGGAGGTGGCCGACATCGGGCTGGCGACCGAGTCGCTGTCGCAGTTCGAAGAGCTGGTCACCCTGCCCTGCTACGAATGGCACCACGTGGCGGTGATGCCCGCAGCGCACCCGCTGGCCCAGGCCGAGCGCATTTCGCTGGAGCAGCTGGCGGCCGAACCGCTGATCTCTTACCACCCGTCGTTCACCGGCCGCACGCGCATCGACCAGGCCTTTGCGGCCCGACGGCTGAAGCCCAATGTGGTGCTCGAAGCCATCGACGCCGACGTGATCAAGACCTACGTAAGGCTGGGCCTGGGCATCGGCATCGTGGCCGAGATGGCGATGCGCGACGACCCCCCCGGCGGTGAGCTGGTGTGGCGACCGGTGGGCCACTTGTTCGGCCAGAACGTGGCCCGCATTGCCCTCAAGCGCGGTGCCTACCTGCGCAACTTCGTCTACGCTTTCGCCGAGATGATGTCCGACCGCTTGAGCCGCGCCCTCATCACCCGCGCCATGGACGGCGAACCCCAGGACTACCAGTTGTGAAGACAGCCACTGCCCCCGACCTTGTTCGAACGCCTCAGCTGACCAGCCGCCTGCCGCAGGTCGGCACCACCATCTTCACCGTGATGTCCGGCCTGGCCGCCGAACACCAGGCCGTCAACCTCGGCCAGGGGTTCCCCGACTTCGACTGCGACCCGCACCTGCTCGACCTGGTGAACGACGCAATGCGGCGCGGCCTGAACCAGTACCCGCCGATGCCGGGTGTGCCGGTGCTGCGCGAAGCCGTGGCGCAGAAGATCGAGCGGCTGTACGGACATGGCTATGACGCCGGCACCGAAGTCACCATCACCGCAGGTGCCACGCAGGCCATCATCACCGCCGTGCTCGCACTGGTGCACCCGGGTGACGAAGTGATCGTACTCGACCCCTGTTACGACAGCTACGACCCCAGCATCACCCTGGCCGGCGCGCGGGCAGTGCACGTGCCGCTGACGCCGCGCAGCTTCAGGCCCGACTTCGCCCTCATCGCGGCCGCGCTGTCGGCCCGCACGCGAGCCATCGTGGTCAATTCGCCGCACAACCCGAGCGCCACCACCTGGAGCGCACAGGACATGCGGCAGCTCGCCGACCTGCTGCGCCCGACCGATGTGATCGTGATTTCGGACGAGGTCTACGAGCACATGGTGTTCGACGACAAACGCCATGAAAGCGTGGCGCGGTTTCCCGAGCTGGCGGCGCGCAGCGTGATCGTTTCCAGCTTCGGCAAGACCTACCATGTCACCGGCTGGAAGGTGGGCTTCGTCGCTGCGCCAGCGTCGCTGATGGCCGAGTTCCGCAAGGTGCATCAGTTCAACGTGTTCACCGTCAACACGCCGGTCCAGCACGGCCTCGCAGCCTACATGCGCACGCCCACGCCCTACCTCGAACTGCCGGCCTTCTACCAACGCAAGCGCGACCTGTTCCGCAGCGGTCTGGCGGGCACGCGCTTCAAGTTGCTGCCCAGCGAAGGCAGCTACTTTCAGTGTGTGGACTACTCGGCAATCAGCGACGCGACCGAAGAGGACTTTTGCCGCTGGCTGACGACCGAGGTCGGTGTCGCCGCGATTCCGCTGTCGGCGTTCTACGCCCAGGCCTTCGAGCAGCGATTGGCCCGCTTTTGCTTCGCCAAGAAGGACGAGACGCTCGCGCTGGCACTTGACAGGCTGGCCCGTCTTTGACTGTGGGCGACCCCGCCCTTGCTCAGCCCCGGGAACGGCTGTCGTCACCGAGCGAAATGAAGTCCGAGTTCACGCCGTCGCGGTCATCCGCCGCAGCGGCGGCCGGCAACGACAGATCGAGGTCGAGGTCGTAGGTTGTGGCGGCTGATGCGGGTGCCGGCTCCAACGGCATGGTGGCCGTCAGTGTCGAGATCGACGACGCATCACCGTCGGTCAGCGGCAGCAGCACATCGATGCCGCCAGGGTGCGTTTCACACTCGGCCAGATCGCGCGCCACTGCGTGCAGAAAGATCAGTTCAGCGTAGGCCGGCAGGTCGAACGACGGGCTGCTCGTGCCACTGCGTGCCAGCCACAGGCTGATCTGTTCGACCGCCTGGGCGGGCAGCGGCCACACGAGCAACAGGGCAGACAGAATCTCCGGGTAGTCATCGATCGAGCGGCCGTGCTCTGGGTCGGCCTCGGAACCCGGCACCTCGGCGTTGAAGCGCCGGTTGAAGCGCCCGCGAATCCGCTCGTACGAATCCTGGTCGCCCCGGCGGCGATAGATTTCGAGCAGCTTGATGTAGGGCATCGGGCTGACGCCGCCGGTGCTGCGAACGTGGTTCATCAGCAAGTCGATCGCCGCCTCGTCCTGCCCCAGCACGATGAAGAAATCCGCCTGCTGTTCAAGATCGATCAGCTCTTCGACGGACAGCTCGCGAGTCGCTTCTTCCACCGGCTCTGTTGCTGTCGGCGCGGCTGCCACCGTGAACGTCTCATGCATCGACCGGGTGAACGGCGACGACGAGAACCCGGAGTCGATGACGACGGACGCCATCCGCATCGGCCCGGTTTCGGCTTGCTCTGAGGGCTCGGGCGGGACGGCAGGCTCGGCCAACGCGCCTCCGGAAGCGGCCCACCAAGCGGCGTCGGCGCGACTGCGCGCCTGACGCCGAAGCAGGAACAGCACCGCCACCGTCAGCGCGGCCGACAACAACCCGAGCGCCCACACCATCGGGTTCGAGGCACGCGCCGCATCGGCCTCACGAAGCCGCGTTTGCAATACTTCGAGCGAACCGCGCGTCGCCTTTGCCTCGGCGTTCAGCTTGGCCAGACTTTCTTCCAGGGCGACGACGCGCTGGCTCGCCTGCGGGTCGGCTTCGGGCGGTGCCCGGGCACTGTCTGCTGCGCTCGCAGCCGGCTCTGCCGTTGCTGCGGGCGCTGCAGGCAATGCGGCCGCAGCGGCCGATGCGGCGGCTACAGAAGCGGTCGCGAGAGCAAGTGCCGGCTCGAGTTTGAGGCGCGCCGCCGCAGGCGATGACGCTGGCTTGGCGCTGGCGTTGTTGCTGGCACGCGCGGCGGGCGGCTTGCGTTTCTGGCCCGCCGCGGGCACGGTCGAGGCGTTGCTGTCCTGCACGACCACAGCGGTCGCAGACGTCAGCGGACCGCGACCTGGACGCCCCGCGCGGCGCACCGGTGCACGCGCGTTTGCGCCGGGCACTGGCGGCCCCGCGCTGGTCACGGCAGACGGCCTGGCTTCGGCGCGCACCGGTGGTTTGACCGCGGGGTCGGCGGCCACCGTCGGTGCAAATGCCACCAGCGGCGGATCGACGAACAGCACGAATCGGCGCGACACGCGCTGCGGGCAACCGACGCCGACGCTCACGGTCACCACCGGCTCGTCGATGCCTGACGTGGTCACCACACGCACCGTTGCCTGCGTGGGGTCAGCGCCGGGTTCCAGGGAGACTCGAACAGCCGGGGCTTGCAGCCTGACATCCCCGGCGAAGACCTCAGCGGCCAGGCATTCAGGGGCCAGAATTTCCTCGACATCGGCGCTCACCGGCACCGAAAAATTCAACGGCTGCCCGAGTGTCGATGTGTTGATGCCTCGCCCCAGACCCAAGCCCAGCGCCGTGGACGCTGACGCACTGAGCAGCAGGCCGACGGCGATGGAAAATACGGCTCTGCGCATTCGGGTGGGAGGGTGAATTTGCGACTGACTCTAGCATGGCGATACATCTCGAATCACACCGGTGCCGCACCGTGGCAAGACGCCCGCGTGACACAATCCGCGGCCCTGGCGATTGCGCCCGGGCAGTGACTTGAAAGGCCGTCGCGATGCCCTCGGAACTGAAGACGGAACACCACGGCAGCACCCTGGTGCTGACCATCAGTGAACCTGAAACCCGCAACACGCTGTCCGAGCAAGTCATCTCGGCAGGCATCGAAGCCCTGAACGTGGCCGAGTCCGACCCGCAGGTGCGTGCGGTGGTGTTGCGCGGCGACGGCGCTCACTTCTGTGCCGGTGGCAACTTGCAGGGCTTGCGAGAGCGGCGCGCCGCCGGCCCGGCGGCCCAACGACACATGATCGAGCGGCTGCATCAGTTCATCGAGGCGCTGCGTGCGTTTCCGAAGCCCGTGCTGGCCGCCGTCGAAGGGGCCGCCGCAGGTGCCGGGTTTTCGCTGGCGCTGGCCTGCGACCTCATCGTCGCGGCGGGCAGTGCGCGCTTCACCCTGTCGTATGCCCGCATCGGCCTGACACCGGACGGCGGTGCCAGCTGGCACTTGGCGCGCGCGCTGCCCCGCCAACAACTGCAGCAGATGATGTGGCTGGCCGAGCCGGTGACTGCGCAGCAGTTGCACGCCCTGGGGCTGGTCGGCTGGCTGGTCGATGACGGCCGTGCGCTGGCAGAGGCGCTGCTGCTCGCGGACCGCCTGTTGGGGATGGCGTCAAACGCGCTGAGCAGCGGCAAGGAGCTGGCCCAGGCCGCATCGACCAACGACCTCAGTCAGCACTTGGCCGCCGAGCGCGATCACTTCATCGACAACCTGTTCCACGCCAATGCGGGGGAAGGCCTGCAGGCGTTCTTCGACAAGCGGGCACCCCGGTTCAGGTGAGCCGTGCGGTTCAGCTGGCGTAGCCCGGGTTCTGCCGATCCAGCCGGCGCAGCAAGCCGGGCCACGCCAACGCGCCGCCGCCCACGCCCTGCGTCGCGACCCGCGCCTGTTCCTGCGCGGTGCTGATGATCGACGGCTCGACATGCGACAACTCACCGCCACCGGCCTGCGCGCGAACCTGGATGGTGCAGACCGTCTCGAACAGGTACATGTTGAGAAACGCGTCGGCGATCGTGCGGCCGCAAGTCAGCAGGCCGTGATTGCGCAGCATCAGGTAGTCGTTGTGGCCCAGGTCGTTGACGAGCCGCGGCTTCTCGTCGTCGCGCAGCGCCACGCCTTCGTAGTCGTGATAGCCAAGGCTGGACAGCACGAAGATGGACTGCTGCGAGATCGGCAGCACGCCCCCTTTCTGTGCCGACACCGCGATCCCGTTCAGCGAGTGGACGTGCATCACGCACTGCGCGTCGTGACGCACCGCATGCACGGCACTGTGGATCGTGAAGCCGGCCGGGTTGACGGGGAACGCAGAGTCGTCGAGCTTGTTGCCGGCGGTGTCGATCTTCACCAGGCTCGACGCGGTGATCTCCTCGAACATCAGTCCGTAGGGATTGATCAAGAACTCGTTGTCGCTGCCGGGCACGCGCGCGCTGATGTGGGTGAACACGAGGTCGTCCCACTTGAAAGCCGCGACCAATCTGTAGGCAGCGGCCAGGTTGACACGGGTTTGCCACTCGGCCTCACTCACCTTGCCAACGCGGCTGGGGATGTTCAATGCATGGGATGTCATGAAGGTCTCCTGGGTGGGCGGATGCGCGGATTCGCGGATGGACAATAGACGCCTGCCGGTGCCTGATGCTGTCACATGAGCGCCCCCAAGGCCAACGGCATTCGTCGTCCGCCCCCGAGGGGATGCCGGAAAGTGGCAGAGCCACATTTCCTTGAGAGGGACAAAACCATGAATAGCCCTGTTCTTACAATGCCCGAGCACTCCAACATCGAGGCGGGTTCTTGGTTCTCAACGCTTTCGCCAGCCTTGCGGCAGGCCATTCTGTCCCGCTCTATCGTGCGCCGCCTGTCCGACGGCGCGCTGCTCTCGTCGCGCGGCGCGGCGGCTGACGAGTGGTGCGGCGTGGCCAAGGGTGCGGTGCGCGTCAGTTCGGTGTCGCTGTCGGGCAAGCAGATCACGCTGACCTACGTGGAGCCGGGCGTCTGGTTCGGCGACATTTCGCTGTTCGACGGCCTGCCTCGCACGCACGACGCCAATGCGCACGGCGAGACCACGCTGCTGGTGGTGCGCAAGCCCGACTTCAAGGAGTTGCTCAACCAGCACACCGAGTTGTACGAAGCGCTGCTGCGCCTGAACTGCCGGCGCCTGCGCCTGATGTTCGACGTCGTCGAAGACCTGAACACGCGGCCGCTGGCGTCGCGTCTGGCCAAACAGGTGTTGTTGCTGGCGCGCAGCTACGGCATCAACCAGGGCGAGGAAATCCGCATCGGCCTGGCCTTGGCCCAGGAAGACCTGGCGCAGTTGCTCGGCGCATCGCGACAGCGGGTGAACCAGGAACTGAAAGGCTTCGAGCGCGACGGAGCCGTGCGCATCGAACCGACACGCCTGGTGGTGTTGTCGAAAGAGAAACTGCTGGCCATCGCCGAAAAGCAATGAGCGTTCCGACCCCGCGCGTTTGCGGCCCTTCAATTCACTGACCTTCCGCATGGACGCATACACCGGCACCAAGCCCATCACCGCGCAGCACGATTTCGATCAGGTCGCGCTGACCACCTACCTCGAAACCCACCTCGACGGCTTTGCCGGCCCGCTGACGGTGGAGCAGTTCAAGGGCGGGCAGTCGAACCCGACCTTCCGGATCGTCACGCCGACGCGCTCGTACGTGATGCGCAGCAAGCCCGGCCCGGCGACCAAGCTGCTGGCTTCTGCACATGCGATCGAGCGCGAGTTCAGGGTCATGAAAGCCCTGCACGGAAGCGACGTTCCGGTGCCCGCGATGCACCTGCTGTGCGAGGACGAATCGGTGATCGGCCGCGCGTTCTACGTGATGGAGTTCATGCAGGGCCGGGTGCTTTGGGACCAGTCGCTGCCCGACTTCAGCAACGAGGGGCGGGCGGCGATCTACGACGAAATGAACCGCGTGATCGCCGCGCTGCACAAGGTCGATGTCGAGGCGGTCGGGCTGGCAAGCTTCGGCAAGCCGGGCAACTACTTCGAACGCCAGATCGGCCGCTGGAGCAAGCAGTATCTGGCGTCCATCACCGAGCCGATCGACGCCATGGCGCGCTTGATGGAGTGGTTGCCGGCGAACATTCCTGCGAGTGCGCGTGACGACACGCAGGCCACGGTCGTGCACGGCGACTTTCGGCTCGACAACATGATGTTCCACCCGACCGAGCCCCGCGTGATCGCCGTGCTCGACTGGGAGCTGTCCACCGTGGGGCATCCGCTGGCCGACTTCAGTTACCACTGCATGTCGTGGCGCATCCCGCCGGGTGCGTTTCGCGGCATCGGCGGGCTCGACCTGGCGGCGTTGGGAATTCCGGATGAGCAAGCCTACATGCGCCGCTACTTCGACCGCACGGGGCGCAGCGACCGGCAAGCCGTCATGGCCGACTGGAATTTCTACATGGCCTACAACCTGTTCCGGATCTCCGGCATCCTGCAAGGCATTGCCAGGCGCGTTGTCGACGGCACGGCGTCCAGCGAGCAGGCCAGACAGGCCGGTGCCGGTGCCCGGCCGCTGGCTGAAATGGGTTGGCGCATCGCACAGCAAGGTTGAAACCGCTTCTTCCACCAACCAGAGCGCGAGGACACACCGATGGACTTCAGCTATTCCGCAAAGACCCAGGACCTGCAAACCAAAGTGCAGCGATTCATGGACGAACACGTGGACCCGAACGAGGGGCGTTTCTGGGCCGAGATCGAGGCCAACACGAAGGCGGGCAAACGCTGGACGCCACTGGTGATGATCGAGGAACTGAAGGCAAAGGCGAAGGCGCAAGGCCTGTGGAACCTGTTCCTGCCGCCGAGCGCCGACGGTATCCACGCCGATTCGCCTGCGCAAGCCAGCGAATACGCGGTCGGTCTGTCCAACCAGGACTACGCGCCGCTGGCCGAGATCATGGGCCGCGTGCCCTGGGCCAGCGAGGTGTTCAACTGCTCGGCACCCGACACGGGCAACATGGAAACCATCGTTCGCTACGGCACCGCCGAGCACAAGAAGCAGTGGCTGGAACCGCTGCTGGCCGGCGAGATGCGCAGCGCCTTCGCGATGACCGAGCCCGATGTGGCCTCAAGCGATGCCACCAACGTCGCATCGAGCATCAAGCGCGACGGGGGCGACTACGTCATCAACGGCCGCAAGTGGTGGATCTCGGGCGCTGGCGACCCGCGTTGCAAGATCTACATCTTCATGGGCAAGACCGACCCCGACGCGCCGCGCCATTCGCAGCAGTCGATGATCCTGGTGCCCGCCGACACGCCCGGCGTCACGGTGATCCGCCCGCTGCAGGTGTTCGGCTACGACGACGCGCCGCACGGCCACTGCGAGATCACGTTCGAGAACGTCCGGGTGCCCGCGAGCAACCTCCTGCTGGGCGAAGGGCGCGGCTTCGAGATCGCGCAGGGCCGCCTCGGGCCTGGCCGCATTCACCACTGCATGCGGCTGGTGGGCGTGGCCGAGCGCTCACTCGAACTGATGTGCCGCCGCGCGACCTCGCGTGTCGCATTCGGCAAACCGGTGTCGGCGCAGACCGTCACGCAAGAGCGCATTGCCGAGGCTCGCTGCATGATCGACCAGGCTCGCTTGCTGACCTTGAAAGCGGCCTGGATGATGGACGTGGCCGGCAACAAGACGGCCAAGGCCGAGATCGCGATGATCAAGGTGGTGGCCCCGCAAATGGCCTGCAAGGTGATCGACTGGGCAATGCAGGTGCACGGCGGCGGCGGCATGTGCGAGGACTTTCCGCTGGCCTACTTCTACACGATGGCGCGCACGCTGCGGTTCGC